>JAAZGM010000183.1 GCA_012511245.1 Methanomicrobiales archaeon
ATTCTCAAGCCCATCATCTATCGGTCCTGGTCGCGGCCTGCTGTTGAGATCCCCGATGTAGTCCTCGAAGAGATGGATCCGGGTGCTCACCGGGAAGGGTATCCCTATGGTGCTGATGACCGCCTCACCGGCCTCGAGCGTCTGGATCTCGGTATCCATGCGCGAGAGATCCTGTTTTGCACTGCTCGCGATGGTGTCGCGGTCGCCGCGATCGGAGAGACCCATCACAACGAAGGTGTTCAACTGGGCGAGCACCCGGGCATCGATATTTTTGGGTTGCTGGGTGACCACACAGAGCCCCACGCCGAACTTTCGCCCTTCCATCGCCGCCTCGCGAAACGTCCTGGTATTCCCGAGCCCCGAGCCCAGCACCCTCTGCGCCTCCTCGATGGTGATCAGGACCTGCCTCGGCTCTCCCTCGCCCCCGGCCTCCTCGCCCTGGTGGCTGCGCATGATCCTCCGCGTTATGATCGAGAGGACGAAGAGTTCGCTCTGCTCGCTCATCCCCGGTATATCGATCAGGACGACCTTGTTCTCATGGAGAGCTCGCAGGATATCGGGGATCGAAGAACCCTGTCTCCGGAAGAAACCCCGGTTCCGGTTCATCATGCCGGCGATACGCCGCTGCATCACCGAGAGCGTGCTCGGCGAGAAGTTTCTCAGGTCGCTTGCAATCCTCTGGTGCCGGCCGGCGTAGGTCCCGGCATCGAAAGTCGAGAAATCGGTGTTCTGGAAGAAGTCGATCACCTCGGAACCCGGCGTGCTCTCGAGCATCTCCACGACCTCGCGCTGGGGCGGGGAGTGCTCGTAGAGGAGGAGGAGATCGGGCGCCCTGAAGTCGTCGTGGTCGAGGTAGAGACGGTTCAGGTGATACCTCCTCCTGTACTCCTCCGACCGGGTGGAGAAGACCTCGAGCCCGTCGCGGCCGGCCTGGTAGTGCAGGAGCCCCATGGTAGCCTCCCCGCTCGACGATCGCCCTCCCGCCACGTACTCGCCGTGCGGGTCGACGATGAGGAGCCAGAACTCCCGCGCCTGCATGCACGAGGCGCAGAAGACCTTCATGAAGTTGCTCTTCCCCATGCCGGTCGTCGCAAAGACGCCCATGTGCTGGCGCATCACCTGTGCGTGGAGCGCCACCCTGACATCCCTCAGGACGTCCTGCCCGCTCTTCATCACACCGACCTCTATCTCGCCCATCACCTGCGCAAGGAACGCGAAATCGCGCGAATCCGGGCGTTCGACACGGGAGAACTTTGCGGGGAGCGTCCGGGGTTTTCGGAAGGCGCCGTCGCCCCCGACATACCCGAGCGGCGTTGCCTCGACAAGGATGAAGACGTCCTCCCCTATCCCATAGAAGTGCTCGTTATGGGGGCGGGTGTCCCACTTCGGGTCGGCGAAGTTGCAGTCGTGGAGGAGGTCGTTCACCTTCGCAAAGAACGTCAGCCCTTTGATGTCGTCGGTTATCTTCAACACGTCCCCGAGATAGAGTTCCGCGTCGTGGGGGACGGCAAACCGGTAACCGAGCACCCGGTCACCGATCAGGCGGTATTTTGAGGCGTCGCCGCCGCTAATATCGATCAAACTCGTCATGATAATCACCAAAAAGGCTGGTATAGTCGGCAAGGGTCATCCCGAGCAGATCCATACCCCGTATGATGTCCTGGCGGACCTGCTCGACCGCATCCATCCCGATCTTCGTCGTGAGGTGGGCGTCGAGGAGGGGGTAGGGGTAGCCCGTAACCCTCCCGTCGTCGGCGTAGGCCGCGAGCGCCGTGAAGACCTCGCCGATCGTATCCTGGCTGTAGTACCCGGGTATCTCCACCTTGAACGCCCGTTCTGCCCGCGGGTGCAACCTCGCAACGTACTGCTCGCCCCGCTGCTTCCAGGAGTGTTTCTCCCGGCGGTCGATCAGGCCTTCGGGCGCGGAGACGCAGAGATACCAGGGACCGGGGATGCCGAGGTCGCGTGCAAGCCCCTCTGCCGCCG
>JAAZGM010000184.1 GCA_012511245.1 Methanomicrobiales archaeon
CATCCCCGGTGATGTAGCCCATCGAGCGGTAGGCGTCGATCATGATGGACATGTGCTCATGCCCGTATTTCGAGCATCCCTTGTGCACCCATTCAAAGAGCCGGTGGACCTTCTGGAGTTTGAGTTTCCCGGTGGGTTTTGCCTGAGGGGGAACCGCGGTGTGAGCCTCACCGAGGGCAGGTGGGAAGGGGTCGCCGTCGGCAAGCCCCTCAAACCCGACGGCTGCCGGGGCGCCGAGTATGCCGTCCAACCCGGGCATGGCATTCAGCTTCGGTGTCTCATCGTCCGGCTGCTCGTCGTCTGCAGCGCAATAGGACGGCAGGATCCGGTTTTCGGTGTAGGGTGCACCGACGCAGGTGAACGGATTGTCCAGCTCGTTCATCCGCTCCCGGAGGTCGATGAGCAGCCTTTTGATCGAGGTCTTGACAAAGTCCAGCTCTTTTTCAAGCGTATCGAGACGCGCCTCCGGGTCATCCGTTGATGCCCCGGAGAGTATTTTATCGATTTGAGCCTGATCTACCCCCACCATAATAGTGAATTATATTAGTATAATAGTTAATAAATTTTTCCGGTAGAGATATTTGATTTCCTATCGTTTTAGTGAGTTCTGGTGATTGTGATAGGGGGATTGGGGTTGGTGGTGGTGGAACAATCGATCACGGTGGAGTGGTGCATTCGTATGCCGTTCCGCGATCGGGAAGGGATACCCGGCGTTTGCATCTCTCGGTACACGTTCGTGCCCAGTTCTCTCCCCGGAATGTCGGCGGTTAATCGAGGTGCAGGGTTGTGTGGTGTTTCTTCGCCGGGTACCGGGGGACTGGACTGCCTTGCATCCCCTGGTGCTGGCGTGTACCGGCCTCATGCAGCGCGGCGACGTCGAGGTCGCAGTTGCATCCCCTACTGCTGGTGTGTACCTGATACCTCCCGATCCTCTATACCTTGCCGCCATGTATGAGTTGCAGCCCCTGCTGCTAGTGTGTACCTGGTACTTCGCTGATCTCTTGGAGATCAAGAAAATCAGAAGGAAAGAGGCAATTTTACGGGATTACATCGAGGTATTCATGACGTTTCATGGAGGTGATTTTATTCTTACCTCGCGTACAAGGCTGGAACTCTGATACGGTACTTAGCAGTGTCGATCCCTGGAATGCGTTGCAGGTGTGTTCAACCAGGGAGTATCGTGAAAAAAACTCTTTTTACGAAAATCCACGAACGTCCGACTGTAGGTTTGTTGCCGATGGAGATTCCAATGCTGCGGTGAAGATTCACCGCGTGGGGATGGAACAGCCCTTTGAGCCTGTGGAGTCAATACCGCTACATCACATCCCTATGACGTAAGTATTGCCTATGATAACCGGGAAACACGAGAACACGGGGTTGTTCATGATAAAAAACCATATATCAGCGGCATGTAAAGTATCTAGTGACTATCCATAGTGGGACGGTGGGGATTATCGCGAAAAAAGCTTTGATAACCGGCATCACGGGGCAGGACGGGTCCTACCTTGCCGAGTACCTCCTCTCCATGGGCTACGAGGTGCACGGGATCATCCGGCGCGCATCGACCTTCAATACCGCCCGCCTCGACCATATCTACACTGACCCCCACGAGGAAGGCGCACGCCTCTTTCTTCACTACGGCGACCTCTCCGACGACGAACAGATCTCCCACATCATCTACAACATCCGACCCGATGAGGTCTACCATCTCGGCGCCCAGAGTCACGTGCGGGTCAGCTTCGAGACGCCCGAGTATACCGGAAACGTCACCGGCCTCGGGACGACCCGGCTCCTTGAGACGATCCGTAAAAGCGGAAATGGGATGAAGTTCTACCAGGCCTCGAGCAGCGAGATGTTCGGCGCAACGCCGCCGCCGCAGAACGAGGTATCCGCATTCCAGCCGCGCAGCCCCTATGCCTGCGCAAAGGTCTACGCCTACTTCATGGCAAAGAACTACCGCGACGGTTACGGAATGTTCGCCGCAAACGGTATCCTCTTTAACCACGAATCTCCCCGCCGAGGGGAGACCTTTGTGACCCGGAAGATCACCCGGGGCATCAGCCGGATCCTTGCGGGAAAAGAGAAGTGCCTCTACCTCGGAAACCTTGATGCACGGCGGGACTGGGGGTTTGCCCCTGAGTATGCTGTATGTATGTGGCGGATCCTCCAGCAGGAGGCGCCCGACGACTATGTCATCGGGACGGGGGAGAGCCACTCTGTGCGGGAGTTCCTTGAGGCGGCCTGCGAGTACGCCGGGCTTGATTGCGAGGAGCACGTGCGGATCGATCCGCGGTATTTCCGACCGACCGAGGTCGAAAGCCTGATCGCTGATACAGAGAAGGCACGTGCACATCTAGACTGGAAGCCGAAGGTGACGTTCCCCGACCTTGTCCGGATCATGGTCGACGCTGATATGCGGGCGGCAGGGCTCGATCCTATCGGGGAAGGGGACGAGGTGCTCCGAAAGAAGTTCCCCGACCGGTGGTGGGAGGGGGACTAGAGTTCTTGTCGTCGGTCGCAGGGATCCCGGGGCTCCGGCTGGGCTCCGGGGCGGGCATTGATCGTGGACCCTATCAGGGGAGAGACTGGAGCGGTATGTTCCGGGAGGTCGTATGACGTTCTGGGATCGAAAGAGGGTTCTCGTCACCGGCGGGGCCGGGTTCCTCGGATCAGTCCTTGTGGAGAGGCTTGAGGGGATTTCAGCGGAGGAGATCCGGGTACCGCGAAGCCGCGATCTCGACCTGCGGCGGTGGGACGACTGCGTCGAAGCGGTCGAGGATGTTGATATCGTCATCCATCTTGCTGCACGGGTCGGCGGGATCGGCTACAACATGGCAAACCCGGGCTCCCTCTTCTACGACAACGCTGTCATGGGGATTCAGTTGATGGAGGCCGCCCGGCAGGCATCTGTGGAGAAGTTCGTCGCCGTCGGGACGATCTGCGCCTACCCGAAGTTCACACCGGTCCCGTTCCGGGAAGAAGACCTCTGGAACGGGTATCCTGAGGAGACCAACGCCCCTTACGGCCTTGCAAAGAAGATGCTCCTCGTCCAGGCCCAGGCCTACCGGCAGCAGTACGGGTTTAACGCGGTTTATCTGCTGCCGGTGAACCTCTACGGACCCGGCGACAACTTCGATCCGGCGAGTTCGCACGTCATCCCTGCTCTGATCAAGAAGTTCGTCGAGGCGGTGGAGAGCGATGCGGAGAGCGTCGAGGTCTGGGGGACCGGGGCGGCGTCGCGGGAGTTCCTCTACGTCGATGACGCCGCAGAGGGGATCGCGCTCGCCGCCGAACGGTATGATAAGCCCGACCCCGTGAACCTCGGGGCAGGCTTCGAGATCACCATTCGCGACCTTGCGACCCTCATCGGCGGTATCGTCGGGTTTACGGGCGAGATCGTCTGGGATACTGAGAAGCCCGACGGTCAGCCCCGGCGGTGCCTGGACGTCTCGCGTGCGGAGCGGGAGTTCGGGTTCCGGGCGAAGACGGGCTTTGAGGATGGGTTGAGGGCGACGATTGAGTGGTACAGGAACGGGCGGGTATGAAGATCTCCATCATCGGATGCGGCTATGTCGGTGCGGTTACGGGGGCGTGCTTTGCTGCTCTCGGACACGAGATCGTATTCGTCGATCTCGATCCGGATAAGATTGCCGCGATTACTGCTGGAAAGTCACCCATCTACGAGCCCGGACTCGACGAGCTGCTGCAGGGGAATGCCTCAACGATCACGGCAACGGACGACCTTGCAGATGCCGTATGCCGCACTGAGGCTACGTTCATCTGTGTCGGGACGCCCTCACAGCAGGATGGATCGATCGATCTTGCCCACGTCCGATCCGTTGCCGCCGGGATAGGCCGGGCTCTGAGACAGAAACAGGATCACCATACCGTCATCGTGAAGAGCACCGTTCTCCCCGGGACGACGGAGGGCGTTGTCCTCCCTATCCTCGAGGCCGAGTCCGGGAAACGGGCTTTCGTCGACTTTGGACTGGCTTCCAACCCGGAGTTCCTCCGGGAAGGTTCGGCCCTCAGCGACTTTTTCACACCCGACAGGATCATCATCGGGGTTTCGGACGATCGCTCCCGTCGCCGTCTCGAAGAGCTCTATGCGCCCATCGACTGCCCGAAGATGATCACCGCCATCCCTGTCGCCGAGATGATCAAGTACGTCAGCAACGCATTCCTTGCGACGAAGATCAGTTTTGCAAACGAGATTGGCAATATCTGCAAACGAATGGAGATCGATACCGCCGAGGTCTTCAGGGGCGTGGGGATGGATCATCGGATCAATCCGGCGTTCTTCCAGGCCGGCATCGGGTTCGGGGGATCCTGTTTCCCGAAGGATGTGCGGGCGCTGATTGCCAGAGCAGAAGAGGTCGGGGTCGAGCCGAAGATCCTGAAAGACGTCATCGAGGTGAACGAAGAGCAACCGTTGAAACTCCTTGAACTGCTCACGGCGCATCTCCCCGACCTCGACCGGAAGACGATCGGGCTCCTCGGGCTGGCTTTCAAGCCGAACACCGACGACGTGCGGGAGAGCCGGGCGATCCCGATCGTCGAGACCCTGCTACGGAGGGGGGCCACCGTTCTTGCCTACGACCCCATGGCGATGGTGAACTTCAGGAAACTCTATCCGCAGATCGATTACGTCCCTACCGCTGCGGATGCTCTTGCTGCGGATGCCGTGCTCATCACGACGGAGTGGAAAGAGTTCGAGAGCCTGAACTATTCGGGGAAGGTCGTCATCGACGGAAGAAGGATCGAGCGAGCGCGCGAGGGTTCTACGTACAATGGGGTGTGCTGGTGATGGAGGTCACAAAAGCGGTTATCCCCGCGGCTGGACTCGGCACGAGGTTCCTCCCCGTCACGAAATCCATGCCGAAGGAGATGCTCCCCATCATCGATGTGCCTGTTATCCATTACGTCGTCAAGGAAGCCCTGGACTCGGGGATCGATGATATCATCATCATCACCGGCAGGAGCAAGCGGGCCATCGAGGATTATTTCGATGATTCTCCTGAACTCGAGATGCACCTTGCACAAAGCTCAAGGGAACATCTTCTTGCGATGGTGCAGGAGATATCGTCGCTCGTCGATATCCACTACATCCGGCAGAAAGAGCCGCTGGGGCTCGGTGACGCCGTTCTCCGGGCTGAGAAGCACATCTGCGACGAGCCGTTCGCCGTGCTGCTCGGAGACGATATCATCAGGAA
>JAAZGM010000185.1 GCA_012511245.1 Methanomicrobiales archaeon
ACGGCCGTGCGCCGGAACTCAATCTTCGCGGACACTTTGGCAGCATTTTCCGCCGAGTATTCGGCCATTTCTTTCCCGATCTTCGAGATGTACCGTGCTCCATCACCACCCGTGGGAACCAGCCCGACGAGGCAGACGAGCGCCATCTGCTTGTCCCCCTGGGAGATGTACACCCCGGCGTCCCGGATGTCGCCGACAAAGACGATTCCGCTCAATGAGGAGCCGATCAGGTAGTAGACGTTGTCGTGGTTCTCCTCGGCGTAGGCGCCCAGGGTGAACCCGAGGACCAGTTCGGCCGCTGCGCGCCCGGCGCTGTACTCGTGCGTGTCGGCATCGCCAGGTTCGCCGTCTTTGCCGTCGACCCAGCCGTCGCCGTCGGAATCGGGATTATTGGGATTGGTACCGTTGTCCAGCTCGTAGGCATCGGTCAGGCCGTCGTGATCCGAGTCGCGCGCCAGCGGGTCGGTACCGAACTCGTCCAGTTCGAGTGCGTCGCTGATCCCGTCCCCATCCCCGTCGACGCTGTTCGGGTCGCTCACGAGGATGAAGTAGATCTTCCCGTTGACCAGGACCATCTGTCCGGCCTCCTCGCCGTCGGTCAGGCCGTCGCCGTCGGAATCAGCGCTGTACGGGTCGGTGAAGTACCGGTTCCCGAAGCCGTCCCACCAGCCGGCCACTTCGAGCCAGTCGGGGATGCCGTCGCCGTCGGTATCGATATCCTGGTAGAACCGCAGGGTATAGGTCACATCGCCGTCGTTGTCGCTCAGGATACCCGAATCATGGTTCCACATCCCGATCTGGCCGCCCGCGTGAGTGAACTGAAGGACCGGGGCGGAGACCACCAGATCGCTGACCATGGAGTCGCAAGAGCCGCCCGAGTCGTAGTAGCGAACGGTCATGCCGAGGTTGCCGTAGTCGTCCCAGGCGGATTTCGCCCCGGTGCGCCGGTGACAGGCGTCAAATTCGCATAAGGTCTACTTAACCTGCTTGAATATATCAGAAAGTATATGTAACATTAAATAGCATTTCGAACAACCAGAAACGGCCGCTCTTGATTCAGGGGGCCAGTGGACCTCAAATGCTCTGAAGGCACCTCAAGAAGACCGTTTCGCAGCCGACATGCCTATTCGCGGACGAGAAGGGGCATGGAGGCCTGAACGGGGCGTCGAGATGAGAGGAATACGAGAAACCATCACCCGCTGGACAAGAAACTACCTCAGGGAACAGCCGCCGCACCCGGCGGCGATCGCCGAACTCTACCTGCTCTGCATCTCGCTCCTCTGGTTCCTCCCGGGCTTTCTCGCGCCGGAACTCTTCGGCGGGGGCAACGCTTACCCGTTCATCATCTTCGAATACGGCGGCGTATACCTGTTCGCGGCCGTCCTCTTCGGGTGCTCCGCGGCACTCCTCCTCGCACTGGTGAGGAGGAAGACCGGAGCGGGCGGGCGGGTAATCGCCCTGGCCGTCGCGCTCTTCCTGCTCTACCTGGTTCCCGCCTATCTTGCAGGATCGATGCAGATGATACTGCCGTTTTACGTCCCCGGGTGGGCCTACTTCGGCCTATCGCCCGCCGTCGACGTCCTGATGAGCGCCGCCATCTCCCTTTCGGGCATCGCCCTCCTCGCTCTCGCGACGATCGCGCCCATCCTCCTCATCGACCGGTACGTCCCGATGAAGCGGCCATATGCCGCCGCGCTGGCGCTCGGCATCCTCCTCTTTCCCTGTCTGGCGGCGGCGATCTTTATGGTCGATCCCGTGCCGTCCCTCATCCCCTGGCTCTCCCTCTCCCTCTCGACCCTCTCCGTCCTCTGCCTCGGGGTCGCCGGGGCGGCAGTGCTCTCCATCCCTCTGGTCGTCCGCCGTCTCCTGAAGGGGAGCGGCAATGCCCCGCGGCAGGCCCGGGTCTTCGGGTTGCTTCTCCTCTGTCTCCTCCTCGTCTGGTTCGTCCCGGGGTATCTCGAGCCCGGGTTGTTCCTTATGGGCCACGATTACCCTGATCCCGGGCTGAAGATGAAATGGTTTATCCCCTATGACTCCGGGGATCACGAATATTCGCGGTTCGCCGTCCCCACGATCGAAGGCAACTATCTCATCGATGAAGATCGCTTCCTGATCCGCCCTCCTGCTTCCCCTCTCTCCGGAACGGCCCTTCGCGCAGTATACACCCGTGAACATACGGGTGAACAGTACGTCGTCGATCAATGGTGGTACAATAACCAGAGAACCTTCAGAGACGAGAAGATGAGGCTACTCGATTCACTGACCGGTTCCGGCGAGATCTCCGAGACGACACTCGATCTCGGCGACCACCTCCTTGCCGCCGGGTTCGAGCGCTCCGACGCGGAGCGGAAATATCCCGCCTGGCTCTTTGTCAACGAGACCGCGAGGGGCTACATCCTCACCTACGAGAGGCCGTTCGACGACGGAAGGAGCAACGACTTCTTCATCGTCTACTACGGGACATTCAACACCGTGGGCCCCGACCCGGACAGGTCTCTCAAAGCGCTGATCGCACAGCGGCTCTCCCCGTCGGCGATCCGGGCTCCCGGCGAGGGGCTCGACGAGGGAGAACACCTGAACCGGATGCCGGAGGCGAAACCGTTCCTCTACATCTCCGAGATGATCCGGTATGCCGGCATCCTCCTCCTGACGCCCTTCCTCTTCGGGTGCTCCGCCGCGCTCCTCTTTGCGGGTGCGCTGACCGAACTGGAGACCCAAAAAAGGCGACTCGCGGTTGCGATTCCGCTCCTCGCCGCCGTCCTCCTGTTCCTCTCCCTCATCTCCGGCTACCTGACCGGTTCGACATGGATGCCAATCCCGCCGTTTTACCTCCCCACGAGCGAGCCTCTCGGCGTATCGACTCTTCTCGAGGTCCTTCTGAACCTCCTGATATTCCTGTCGGCCCTCACGCTCATCGGTCTCGGGGTGATCGCGCCGTACCTCCTTCTCAGGCGCCATCTTCCCCTGAAACGGCCTTTCCGGGCCGTCCTCGTCTCGGGCACCCTCGTCTTCGGCATCCTCATCTACCCGCTCATGATGATGCATGCCGTCTGGCAGGGATTGCGTCCTGCCCCCTGGATCTCTCTTCTTGTCTGGATGGCCCTCGGGTTCTGCCTTGCCGCCGCGTGGGCGGTGGTGATCTACGCAGTCCAGGCAGCGGCGGGGCGGAAGGGGTGAATCGCGTAATCCTCTGCTGGTGAATTCCGGAAAGGTAAAGGCAGCTATCGACAACCATACGTTCAGTGTAGATCCATGACGTCCGACCGCCAGACGACCCTGCAGAACCTCAGACGCCTCCTCCCTGCCTCGCTCATCGCCGGCCTCGTCGGCGGCGGACTGCTGGCGCTCCCGGCCTACGTCCATACATGGTGCTGGAGCGGTATCGCCTGCTACAACCACGGACTCTTCGACGGCATCGGCACGTTCCAGAACCTGGTGCTCGGCATCCTCTCCCTCCTTCTCACCGGGATGCTCCCGGTCGCCCTCTCGCGGGAGGGCGGGATGAAGAGGGACTTTGCCGTCCTTGCGGGAGGGATCGCCGGGTTCACGGCCGTTATGGTCAACTACCTCTATTCCCAGGCCACATCGGTCTTCGGGCATGGATACGCTCCCGAACTCTCCGACGTCCTTTCTGCGATCATCTTTCCTTTCGCAAACCACGCACTTCCCTTCCTCGCCCTTGCCCTTGCTATGGCGGCCCTCGCCGCCATCGGGGCCTTCGTCGTCTCGTTCTTCCGGGAGAGAGCGGCCGGGCCGAACGAGGGTGCCGCGGCATCGAGGCTCATCCTCTGCTCCACGGCCGCCGCTATCCTCGTCGTCGTGGTTCTCCCCCCGCTCGCCGCTCACGCGATGCTCGGTGCGGAGATGATTGACGTGAACCCCGGAACGGCGCTGATGACGACCGCGGTCTCCGCCGAACGCACCGCTCCGGGGATCATCGTCATCACCGTCGAGGAGACGCCTCCCGCCTCCGTGCTCGACCCGGGGAAGCCGTTCTCGGTCTTCATGAACGGCGTCGACGTCTCCGATGCTTCCGCGTGCGCCGCAAGCGGTTTTTCCGCAACGGTCGAGCCGCCCGGAGGGCTTTCGCCCGCTAAAGGAGCAGAGGCTGCCTGGACGGGAGCCGGGGTCTCGAACAACGGCACACCGGTGGACGTCGTGGTCGTGGCCCGTGGAGCCGACGGCTCGGAGATCATCGTCCTGAGCCTCAGGGTCTAAAAAGAGGAACGGAAAAATCCGATCCGGGAGTGCCCGGACGCTCAGGACCCTTCCGTCCGGGTATCGAAGTCCTCGTTCAGGACGTGCTCTTTGACGATCGTCCCCTCCGGGATGATCACCTCCGGCCAGAGCCGGGTTCCCGAGTGGACGACCACGCCGCCTTTTAAGACCGCGTGCGGTCCGATGACCGTGTCGTGCTCGATGTTGCACCCGCTGCCGATGAGG
>JAAZGM010000186.1 GCA_012511245.1 Methanomicrobiales archaeon
ATCTCCCGGGCGCTCTCCGTGTACATACGGCCTTTGAGGTTGAGCAGTTTGTCATAGAAGTGGCGGGTTGCATCCTCGATGCCGTGCCCCTGCTCCCCGGCCTGCATGAATGTCCTCACGATCCCGACCGCACCCATCGCGTCCAGGTTGTCCGCGTCGGAGAGCACCCGGGCTTCAAGGGTCTCGGGAGCGATGCCTGAGGAGTAACGGTGCGCACGGATGGCATGGACGATGGCCGGGATGCACTCAGCCGGGTAGCGGACGGACTCAAGATACGCCGCCGCCATCCGTGCTCCCTCTTCTTCGTGAGGGGTGCCCGTCTCCTCTTCGAGCGGCCGGGCGATGTCGTGGAAGAGGGCGGCCGGGATGAGGATCGCCATATCCACTCCTTCGTGAGCACCAAGGTCTTCGCAGAGGCGCATGACTCGGAGGGTGTGGTCGAACCCGTGGGCGCCGGATTCCGGGAGCGCCGCCCGGACGTGGTCGAGCATTGCGGCGGTCTCTTCGTTCATAATAGAGCTCTGTCGTATTGAGGCAGAAACCTATCCTTTGGCGGATGCAGATATGGATGCCGGATCCTGCTCGCGTGTTCGATATGTGCATTCCGGCCGATGAAGTTCTGTCTGGATTGCGCGGATGCACCCCGGCTCCCGGTCCATGCCCCGGCTGTCGGTGAGCAGGACCCGGTGCAGGTCGCAGACGAGGGCGGTATCAAGTCACCAGGCCTTGAGAGACTTCATCGCGGTGCGCACGAAAGCCTCCCGGTAGTTGATGATCTCCTGGATATCGGCAAGGGCCCTGCCGCTGATCGGCTCCTTTGGATCTGCCTCGAACCGCAGGACATCCTCAAGCGATGCCTGGGGCCCTTCGATCCTCGAGGACGGCCCCGCCTTCTGTGTCAGGAGTGGGGAGAGCAGGAGCCCGGAGTTCGGGACCGCCGGGAGGATGCCGCACACACCTTGTACCTATATGTGAAACAATCACCCACGTTGAGACGTGAGTGAATGCGGTTCATTCTGCATGCTGTTCATCTCTGACCGTCCGCGGACGTCGGGGAGGATAACTGAATGTGTGAAGACTCATATGCCAATCAGCTGCGAGAGATTGCCCTCGATATGGGTGCGGATCTCTTCGGGGTGGCCGATGTGCGTCGTTTCCAGGATCCGGAATATGCCGGTAACAACCCCCGGAATTTCATGGACAATGCACGCTCGGTGATCGTACTCAGCGTGGCGGTCTCGCGAGTCTCGATCGAAAACCTGCTGAGAGGCAGGCCTGAGTATACAAACACCCTGATGGCAGGCATGGCGACGCCCTGGATCATTGTATTTCGATTGGCGCGGCTCATCGAGAAAGAGGGATATAAAGCCACGATCGTCCCTACGGAAGGGAGTGAGTTCGGATACTGGTACGCAAACCGAAAACGCTCATGGCGGATATGCCTATTAAATACGTAGCGTACTGCGCGGGTCTCGGGAACTACGGAATTAACCATCTCCTGATCACGGATGAGTTCGGACCCCGTATCTGCATGACCGCCATCGTCACGGACGCACTACTCAAGGGACCGGAGAGTCCCCTGCGGCCTCTCCAACGAGGACTGCAAAAACTGTTATGAGATGTGTCGAGGCCTGTCCGGCTGCGGCATTTACCGTCGATGGAGAGATCTATCGGGAGAGGTGCGCCGAGTATATGTTTCACACGCTCGGGGGCTTCGATGTGGCCTCTGCCTCAAGGTATGCCCCAAGTGAGGGATGGAAACCATTTGCGGGGCAGACCCCTATCCTCCGGGTGAACCGGTATTCTCTCTGTTCAGGCCCTCTTGAGATCCTCCCGCGAACCCCACCACCAGGCCCACGAACCCGGAGGCGAACGGCGCAACCGCACGGTCGAACCCTGACTCTACCAGCATATCGCGGAACTCTGAAACGGTGGTGAACGATGGCATATTCGCCTCCCGTTGCGCGATCATTCCCCGGACAACGTTGTCGGAAGCTCCTCTCCGTTTCATGCCCCGGTACCAGATCTCTCTCTGTATTGCCTCCTCCCAGTCGTGTTCAGCCCGGAAGATGTCCCCGCAGATGAACCGACCTCCCGGCGAAAGTGCCTGCAAAGCCCGGCGGGTGACCACAACCCGGTCATCCCGTGGGACATGGTGGAGACAGAGCGAGGTGACGATCGCATCGTAGCGACCTTCCGGCCATGCATCCTGCAGGTCCTGCGCAAGAAACCGGACCCCTTCGAGTCCCGGTTTTGCCGACGCCATCTTCAGCATCTCCGGGGAAAGGTCAATCCCGGTTATCTCTGCATCAGGACATTCCTCCCGGATCATCGCAGTAAGGATCCCCGTCCCGCAGCCGAGTTCGAGGACCCGCCACGGATGGAGAGGCAGGTAATCGACGATGGTAGCAAGGAGGAGAGGCTGGCTGGGAACGACGGCCCTGATAAGGTGGTCGTACTGTTCGGCATCCATGACTCCGTGAACCTCGTCTGTTTCGGTCATCCTTCACCAGCCTTCCTGTACGATTGTTCTATGTTGTCCATAAGAAAAACTCCTGAACGTGATGGTAAATAATTGCGCTTATTTCATACGTAATCTGAATGAACAATTATTAAATATTATCTTTACAGATGCTAATCCATGGATGTAGAGGGCCATTCCCACTGCAAATATTATAATATTAACAATGACTTCTCCGTCGCCGACCTTGCCGCCTTCCATGGCCACCTGGGCCCGTATATCGTCCTCGGCTACCGGATCGGGAAGTACGTGCGGAGTAACTTCTGCGACGACCCGTTCCGTATGAAGGCCGAGGTCCGCTGCGCCGGGGCGCCTCCCCAGTCCTGCCTGGCGGACGGGATCCAGCTCGGGAGCGGGTGTACGCTTGGGAAGCGCAACATCGAGATCATCCCCTCAGAAACGGTCAGCTGCACCTTTGAAGCCGATGGGAGACGCATCACCTTCATCCCGCGTCCATTCCCCCTCCCGAAGCGGGATATGGACTACGAAGCCGCAATCGAGGCTGTGGCCGAGGAGATGTACTTCAGGCGCGACGATGAACTCTTCGACCTCTCCTGATGAACCATGACTTCGCCGGACCCTGTCATCAGACTTGAGAACGTGTATACCGCCTACGAAGGGGCGGACCGCCCCACCCTGACGGACATCTCCCTCTCGATAGAGAAGGGCGAGTTCGTGGTGATCGGCGGTCCGAACGGGGCCGGGAAGACCACGCTGCTCGAGACCATCAACGGGATGCTCCCCATCACGCATGGGAAGGCTACCGTATGCGGGCGGGACGTGCGGGGGGACGGGGTGCGGGTGCGGTGCCAGGTCGGCTACCTCCTCCAGAACTTCGCCTTCGACCCGCTCACGCCGTTCACGGTCGAGGAGGTCGTCCTGATGGGACGCTACGGCACGATCGGTCTCTTCGGGAAACCAGGCAAGGAGGACTATGAA
>JAAZGM010000027.1 GCA_012511245.1 Methanomicrobiales archaeon
ACCTCCACGTGCTGAACCACGCGATGCCCGGCGCGGCCGTCGTCCAGGAGCACATGGTCGAGACCCACCCCGGCCTCGTTGAAGACTGTTACGTCAAGGTCTTCACCGGCGACCAGGAACTCGCCGATGACCTCGAACCCCAGTTCGTCCTCGATGTCGAGAAGCTCTTCCCCGCAAAGCAGGCCGAAGCGCTCTCCGCAGCCGTAGGAAAGTCCCTCTGGCAGGCTATCCACATCCCGACCGCGGTCTCGAGGACTTGCGACGGTGGAACGACCTCCCGGTGGTCTGCGATGCAGATCGGTATGTCCTTCATCGGCGCCTACCGCATGTGCGCAGGCGAAGCGGCTGTCGCCGACCTCTCCTACGCTGCAAAGCACGCAGGCGTCCTCCAGATGGCCTCCCACCTGCCTGCCCGGCGTGCCCGTGGCCCGAACGAGCCCGGCGGCATCATGTTCGGTGTCTTCAGCGACATCGTCCAGGCGAACCGGAAATACCCGCACGACCCCGCGAAGGCCTCTCTCGAGGTCGTCGGTGCCGGAACCATGCTGTTCGACCAGATCTGGCTCGGCTCCTACATGTCCGGCGGCGTCGGATTCACCCAGTACGCGACCGCGGCCTACACCGACAACATCCTCGATGAGTTCACCTACTACGGCATGGACTACATCAAGGACAAGTACAAGGTCGACTGGAAGAACCCGAGCCCGGACGACAAGGTCAAACCGACCCAGGAAGTCGTCAACGACATTGCGACCGAGGTCGCCCTCAACGGCATGGAGCAGTATGAGCAGTTCCCGACCATGATGGAAGACCACTTCGGCGGTTCCCAGCGTGCCGGTGTGCTTGCTGCTGCCTGCGGTCTCTCCGGCTCTATCGCAACCGGCAACTCGAACGCCGGCCTGAACGCCTGGTACCTCTGCATGCTCCTGCACAAGGACGGATGGTCGCGTCTCGGCTTCTTCGGCTACGACCTCCAGGACCAGTGCGGATCCGCAAACACCCTCTCCATCCGTGGAGACGAGGGTGCGATCGGCGAGGTCGGTGGCCCGAACTATCCGAACTACGCGATGAACGTCGGCCACCAGGGCGAGTACGCCGCTATCGTCGGCGGTGCGCACTACGGCCGCGGCGACGCATTCTGTTTCGACCCGCGGATCAAGATCTGCTTCGCCGACCCGGCGCTGAAGTTCGACTTCGCCGAACCTCGCCGCGAGTTCGCGAAGGGTGCAATCCGCGAATTCATGCCCGCTGGCGAGCGTTCGCTCATTATTCCAGCCCGGTAAAACCCACTCAACTTTTTTTTCCTTAACGTAAGCAGATATGCCTAAAAGGGCGTATTGGCCTATTTTTTGCGTTTCGTTGCAATAACGGCGCAACTTTTCGAAACCTTTAATTAAATCATAAACAACTGTTAAATGAACCAAAAAGGTTTTGAACCCATACTCTGGTGCTGGAAGCATCGGAGGAGGATGCTGAATGGAAGAGATCATATTTGGCATCGGCATTACCGCATTGGCAGGTGCTCTTGCAACCGTCGCCGGCGCTGCAGAAGACGTTGAATCGGATATCGGATCACAGGGTGACCCGAACTCTCAGGTTCAGCTGGCTCCGCAGATGGGATATATTCACCGCATATTCAACAAGGCAATTGCCGGTGAACCTCCCGCATACGGCCTCTGGGTTGCTCTGGGTGCAGGCCTTGCCTGGGCATTCATGGCGATGCAGATAAACCCGATACTTGCAATCGTGCTGGGGAGCGCTCTCGCGGTCTTCGTGCAGGGCGTCTACGCGACAACCGCGTACCTTGGCCGTACTGCAAGTCTCGCCAAGTTCGGACAGCCGGTTTACATCGATATTCTGAAGTCGATGACGACCGTGACCATGGCACACGCGTTCGTAGCAATCTTTGCCACCGTCGCAATGTGTCACTTGATCATCAGCGCACTCGGCCACCCCTTCCCGCTCCCGCTTCTGGGTCTCGTATGGGGTATCGCGCTCGGTGCAGCCGGATCCGCAACCGGCAACCCGTTCTACGGTAAGGAGCGGCAGTACCAGGAGCAGAAGTTCGGGGCAGGCGTTCCGATCTCCGCGTCCGGTAACATCGTCCGCTACGCCGAAGCCGGCCAGCGGAACTCGCTTGACAACGGTTTCTTCAGCGCCAAACTCGGCGGCCCCGCATCAGGGATCTGCTTTGGCCTGATCGTCTTCTTCGAGCTCTGGCGTACCGTAGTCTTTGAGGAATTCAACATCTGGGGACCCATCATCGTCGGTGTCTTCGTTATCCTGGTCTTTGCCATCATCGACCGCTACATCGAGGTCTGGGCAAGGAAGAACTTCGGACCCTACACGGCTCCTGAGGAGGCATCGTCATGAGCGCACTCGGTGGACCAAAACAGGCCGGAGGCATCCAGCCCCCGACAACAATGGGGCTCGTCCTCGGTATCGTACTCATCATCATCGCGCTTATACTCGCCTTCTTCCTTGTGCAGATGGCCGGGCTGATCGCCCTCATCGGCATCATCATCGGCGGAGTCCTGATCGGGTTCGGCGTCCACTTCGTCCCGGTCGGCGGCGCACCTGCTGCAATGGGACAGGCACCCGGTATCGCAACCGGTGTCGCGATGCTTGCCGCCGGTGCCGGACTTGCCGGACTCTTCGGTGGCGCATGGGCGGCTCCGCTCGGATTTGCTGTTGCCCTCGCGGGCGGTGCGATCGGCGGCGGTCTCCTGATGGCGATCACCTGTACGATGGTCAACGTCATCTACGTCTTCGGCATGGGTATCCCGGCAGCCTCTGGTAAGGTCGATAAAGACCCGATCACGGGCGACAGTTTCCCCGAGTACAAGAGCCAGGGTACCGAGGGGCACGGCCTTCCGTTCATCTCCTGGGTCGGCGGCGTCATCGGCGGCGCACTCGGCGGTCTTGGCGGAACACTCATCTATCTCGAGCTCCTCGACGTTTACCAGGCACAGCTGCCCGTCATCCTGAATGCCACGGTCGAGCAGATCGCGCCCATCGCAATCTCGCTTGCCGGCATCTTCGCAGTCGCGATGTTCCTGATCAACGCAGTGCTTGCAGCATACAACATCACCGGTACGATCGAAGGGCCGCATGACCCCAAGTTCAAGCGGTTCCCAAGAGCGATCATCGCAGCCGCTGTGGCGTCCGCCGTTGCAGGCATCTTCGCGATCGGGCTTCTCGAACTGGTGGGGGTATTCTAAATGTCAGTAAAAATTGAAGTCGGAGCAGGCGGCATCCCACACAACCAGATCCTGATCTACGGTCTCGTGGGCTCAGTCATCCTGATCTACCTGACATACCTGAACACATACATGCAGGCCCCGTACTTCGCGTTCTTCGGCGGACTTGCTGCCGTCGTCGCACTCATCTGGGGTACCGACACGATCAAGCACCTCTGCAGTTACGGTCTTGGAACCGGTGTCCCGTCGGCGGGTATGATCGCCCTTGGATCTGGTGTCATTGCCGCACTCTTTGGGGCCACGACCGGCATATTCGCACCCATCGTGACGGTCATCATCGCCGCGATCATCGGTGCGGTCGCCGGACTGATGGCGAACGCCGTGGTCAGGATGGACATCCCGGTCATGGTTGTCTCGCTGATCGAACTCGCGATCGTCGGCGCAATAACCGTTCTCGGTCTTGCGGCCATGGCCTGTGGAACATTCGAGTTCCTCGGCATGATCACCGGTCAGATATCCATCCTCGGGTTCACCATAACATCCTACGAGACCTCACTCATCGGCGGCAGCATCATCGCCGTGATCTTCATGCTCGGCGCGATCGCGATCCAGCACTCCTTCAACGCCTGTCTCGGGCCGGGAGAACAGCAGGACCGGACGCTCATGCTCGCTGCGGAGTGCGGTTTCCTCTCTATGATCGTCGTCGCGATCATGTCGTTCGCATTCATCGACAGGTATGCCGCTATCATTACGCTGGTGATCTCCATCATCGGGTGGCTCTACACCTACGCGAAGTACATCGAGCTCTCGAAGCGCGATGCTTATGCATGGCTCGACGCTCAGCCGATCCTTGAACCCAAGGGAGGTGCCTAGATGGCATACATTCAGGTACTGCCTGAGTTCGGGCTGGTCGTCGACCCGATGGTGGGTACCATCACCACCGCCGGCGTCTCGTACACCCCCGTGATCGAGCAGGTGGCGGAACTTGAGAAGATCACCGACGACCTGGTCGGCATGCTCTCCGGAGAGGGCAACTTCCTGGCATCGTTCCCGAACAGGGATGGTGTTCTCAATATCGCTGGAGGCGTGACTGCATTCTGGTACGGCATGGCAATCGGCCTTCTGGTTGCCGGTGTCGTCGTATTAGGACTGCTGTGAGGTGAAGAAGAACATGGTTGAGAAGAAATCACCGGCCAGTGGATGGCCGATTGTTCAGGGCGACTTCCACACAGGAGATGCACAGAGCTGTGTCGGCGTCGTCACCATGGGATCCCACCTCGACGAACAGGGCATCT
>JAAZGM010000187.1 GCA_012511245.1 Methanomicrobiales archaeon
ATCGGCGATGGGGATACCTGCACGGTCGAGGATTGTGACGACGTTCCCGAAGAAGACGGGGAAGTTTTCGTCGATGGCTTCGGCATTGGACTCTATGTAGGAGAAGATCTCGGCCTTTGCTTTTTCAAGCCGGTTCGAGACAACAACCTCCGGGATGAAGCCGTCAGCCATGAGTATTCATATGGCGCAGTGATAGTATAAACCATCCGGATTTACCCTTTTTGCCGCTAGAGGGCTATCCTGTGCCGGGCATGACGAACCGGTCCGTCCGGATGATGGGGTAGCAGTGTGCCGGGAAGTGCCTGTTCCGAACCTATTTATCATTCCAGTCGGAAGATTCTGTATGTTTGGCGTCTCCACCTACTGTCTTAACCACGAACCGCTCTCCACGGCGCTGGAAAAGCTCGCTCCCATCACCGACTGCGTAGAGATTATGGATGACGGTCTGCATTTTCTTACCAGTGCGGAACCGCTTGAGAGTTACTCGTACCGCTATTTCATCCACGCACCCTCCCGGGGTGTCAATATCGCAAGCCTTCTTGAGCCGATTCGGCGGGCGAGCGTCGAGGTCCTGACGCAGGCCTTCACCGTTGCTGCCGAGGTCGGGGCGGACGTGGTCATCCACCCGGGCTACTATGCGTGGAGCGCTGAGCGGGATCCGGCGGTAGAGAGGTTTCGGCAGTCGCTTGCCGAACTGACTCTTGCAGCAGACGAACTCTCGGTCACGTTCTTTGTGGAGAACATGGGGAACTGGGAGTACTTCTTCCTGCGCACCTGCGACGACCTGCCGCTCATCGACGGGATCGGGTTCGTGCTCGACGTCGGCCACGCAAATCTGAACGGGTGTCTGGACTGTTTCCTCGCCCATCCGGCGGCGCATTTCCACCTGCATGACAACGACGGCACCGATGACACCCATTCGCCGGTCGGGACCGGGACGATCGACTTTTCGGCCGTGATGAAGGCTGTGCGACAGAGCGGCGTCACCCCCATCGTCGAGGTGGAGACCTTTGACGGGGTGGTCGCCAGCATATCCGCGCTCACGGCGATCGATGCCGCCGTTCGGGGTGAATAGGGGCGGCCCAACCCGGCTCTCTCCCCGGTTTTAGCCGTAACCTTTTATAGGGTAAACCTCTAACATAATTGGTGCGTCACGCCTCAGTGGCTCAGCCGGTAGAGCGCGTCCTTGGTAAGGACGAGGTCCCGAGTTCAAATCTCGGCTGAGGCTTGAATATTACTTCTTTTCAAAAATTACGGATCAGTTTTAGCCTATCTTTCATAGAAAGGAGCACTCTTTACTGGCAAAACCTCATATCTCGTGATAACAAAGGGTTATCATCGGTAAATCCGGGAGGCGATCGATGACGAACGAATACCAATCCATCAGATCAGGTGTTCTGGCCCTTCTTGAGCGGGAACTCCCCACACTCCGGGACCGATATGGTGTCGAGACAATCGGTATCTTCGGCTCCGTATCGCGTGGGGAGGATACTCCCGAGTCTGATGTGGATATAGTGTACTCATTCCGCCCGGAGATGGATACGTATGAGAATCTTCTTGATTTAGGGGATTTTCTTGAAGATTTGCTTCAGAGGAAGGTTGATCTGGTTTCTATCGAGTGGATGAGCGAGAGATTCCGTGCATGCGTGATGGTGGAAGCTGTCTTCTGTACGCAGGCGGGAGGAGTGGCATGACTGAACTGCGGTTGCGATCTTACCTTACGGATATTTACGAGCAATCTGAAAATATCATGAA
>JAAZGM010000188.1 GCA_012511245.1 Methanomicrobiales archaeon
GCCTCAAGGGAAAGCCGGCAGTTCCTCCCCACGCTCAAGACCAGCAGATCCTCCCAGCCGGCCGTGTCCGGAATCTGCTCAGAGAGCATCGCAATGTCGCAGATCCAGCTTAAGCGGGTGGCATAACAGTGCTGGCAGGCCATGTGAGAGGCCTGATACAGGAGATGGTCTTCCGTGGAGAGGGTCGAGAACGTTATGTCATCCGCTTCGACCCGTATCGAACGGGAGAAGACCTCATCCACAAAGCCGTCGGGAAGAAGCCCGAATCCACAGTCGAGCTTCCAGTGCACCTCGACGCCGAAGGGGCCGACTCCTTCCGTTCCCGGATAAAACACCTGGTGGTGGTCTGTATGCGGTGAATGTTCTGCCGCCTGGAAAAAGCAGGTATAACCCAGCTCCGTCATGACCTGTTCGCAGCGTCTCATATCGTCATACGGGATCAAGAGATCGATATCGCTTCCCTGACGCATGTTTGCGTCCGGATAGACCGTCCGTGCAAGAGCGGGGCCTTTCAGGAGAAGAACCCGGATGCCCTCCGCCTCCAGCGCCTCGATCACCCTTTTTGCCTGCCTGCCCGCCCTGAGTGTCTGCATCCCGGCATGAAGCCAGGAATAGTGCAGGACCGTCATGACAGCATCCGGCGGCCGGCATTCGTCGGGGAAGTCCCTGATATACCGGTACAGGACGGCGCTGATCCAGTGCGGCCGGAGGAGTTCTAAAAACCGATTCCAGTCCTCTTCCGTGCAATCCGGGATCGGACTGGGTTTTTGTCGCAGTACCATCACCAGATAGGCGATAAGACTGTCCGGAAGTGTCAGAAGTTCGTTTTCCACACTGCCTGCAAGGCGGCAGGTTCTGTGAAGCGTACGGGCCTGTGAGCCGATGTCGTGAGCGGAAAGGGTCAATTGCACCTCAGGCGTGGATCATTCAATGTGATTGAGATTCGCACCAAAATATACTTTTGGACGCTCTTCACGCCCGGGACCACACCGAAAGTCTGGTATGGATGATCTTTCGGAATTTTTTTACCAATGGTACAGAGCAAAACCGATATGTTACCACACTACCTTTTTTGAGGTCTGCGACGCTTCTGCCCTCCGATCACAGGGAACCCATCAGATCATGCACTATCCGGTTTGATGATGTGTTTCGCGCTCCGGGGCCTCTCGTTGCTTCATCGGATTGCTCATTCCGACTCTGCTATTCACATGTCCACAATGTTTATCTCATATTATTAATGATTAATCATGTAGGATTTGGGACGCCGGACCGAAAAGATCAGCCGCTTTGAGCACCGGGGTCCCTGCCGGACCCGGCATGATCAACCACGTGAACGAGAGGGACTATGACAGAGATGTTTGACGTGAAACGGGAAGAAAGACGCTATCTCCCCGACCTCCGGTGCAGGGCGGCCGTCTGGCACAGCGAAGGAGGAGAGGAGCAAAGACTCACCTGCGACGGCCTCTACCGCAAGGTGATGCGGTGTGCAAATGATCTGAGGCCCTTCGGCATTGAAAAGGGCGAACGGGTCTGCATCTCCATGTCGTTCGCCCCCGATCTGATCGTCGCCGCCGGGCACAACATCGGGACGGCCGCGGTCATCAGGAAACCCGACGCCCTGAAAGGAAACGTCATCAAGGCGTTCGTCGCCCTCCGCGTGGGGGCGAGCCCGAGCAGCGGCCTCATCGACGACCTCAAGGAGTAGACCGCCATGCCCGATGCACCGACGATCTTCGGTATGCCCGCAGAGAGGGGGCGCTGGGGGCTGATCGCTCTCGGCCTCCTCACCAACCTCTGCCTCGGGAGCATATACGCGTGGAGCGTCTTCGTCGCGCCGCTCGCCGCGCACTTCACCGCGACGCTCGGCCGGGAGGTGACGGCGAGTGAGGTCCTCCTCCCGTTCTCGGTCTTCCTCGCCTTCTTCGCGATAGCGATGCCGCTTGCCGGGAAGTACATCGAGCGCTACGGTCCGCGGACGGTGACGATCGTCGGCGGGCTCCTCACCGGCCTCGGGTGGCTCCTCGCCTCGACGGCGACGTCGGTCGAGATGCTGTATGTCGTCTACGGGGTGATCGGCGGGCTCGGCGTCGGGATCGCCTATGGGGCGCCGGTCGCCGTCACCACCCGGTGGTTCCCGGACCGGCGGGGGTTCGCGGTCGGGCTGGCCCTCCTCGGGTTCGGGTTCTCCGCCTTCGTCACGGCAAACGTTGCCGACGCGCTCATCGCCGCATACGGGGTGATGGTGACGTTCCGGATCTTCGGGATCGCACTCATCGCCCTGCTGATCCTCTCCGCCCTCCCGCTCCGGTTCCCGCCGGAGGGCTGGCGGCCGGCAGGCTGGACACCGTCCGCGGACGGGGTCGGGACGGCGCCGGTCTGCGAGTGTGACCGCCGCGCGATGCTCCGGACGGGGACGTTCTACGGGCTCTTCGCCTGCTACTTCATCGGCTGCCTCGCGGGGCTCACCGCGATATCGATCGCAAAGCCGGTCGGGACCGAGGTCGCCGGGGTGGATGCGGGACTTGCAAC
>JAAZGM010000189.1 GCA_012511245.1 Methanomicrobiales archaeon
CGGACGGCCTGGAGCGCCTCCACGATCGGATCGATCCGCGCCGGATCGACCTCTCCGATGAACTTCACCGTGATGTGGAGGTTTGCAGGGTCGACGATGGCGAGCCTTCCGGACGACCGTCTCAGGACCGCCCGGGACTCACCGGCACGCTCCCGGATATCCTCCGGCAGATCGATTGCAACGAACGTCCTGACCATGGTACCGTACTATCGTGCGTCACCCTACAAAATGGTGATTGTCCGGCGGAGGCGCATCCGGCCGAATGGAGTAGATATGCTCTGAAGGGATGAATTCGGCGCGAGTTCCCGGTACAATCCACATGAAGAACCGGTGTTTATCCCCTGGAGCGGTAGGCAAAAGGCAGTTGATATATCCGACCAGAGCGAAGAGTTAGTGACTAATTCCGGGGGTATTAACATTTCCGATACAGCGCAATTCATCGTATATACACTTGATTTCTGCCCGAATTGCGAAATCCTTAAAGAGTTCCTGGCCACCAGGGGCGCTCATTTCATTGAGTGCGACATGATGTCAGCCGAAGCGTTGACCGAGCTCCGCATGAATGGTGTGTTTGTCCAGGAAGCGCCGGTGCTGCAGAAGGGCGATGTGTTCTACACGTCTGCGGAACTTTTCAGCGGAGGTGCGTTCCAGGAGGAGATCGTCGCCGCCCTGATCGCGGAGGCATGAGGTTGGCGCGCAAGTCAACACAGGCAACCCTATCGGGAGAGTTCATCCCGACGTTTCCGAAGGTCAGGACCTCCCGCGGCTACCTCCTCGACTGGAACCGGAACCGGATCATCAAACAGATCCTGGAAGAGACCCGGCTCGTCGAGGTCTTCTACGGCTACGAAGGAGCCGACGAGGAGACGGCGAAGGACATCGCCCGGCGGGTTGAGAAGAAGATCCAGCATCTGGGCCTCCAGTCGCTCTCCGGCCCCCTGATCCGCGAGATCGTCAACATGACGCTCCTCGAGCGCGGCCTCATCCCCTACCGCAACGTCTGCACCCGGGTGGGAACCCCGGTCTTCGATGCACACCTCATCGATGTCGGGCGTGGGTTCGAATCGCACGACAACGCAAACCTCCAGGAGAACGCCGAGACCTCGCACAAGAAGAAGGCGGACAAGATCAGCAAAGAGCAGTACCTCCTGCAGCTCCCCCCGGACCTTGCCGACCACCACCTCCGCGGCGATCTCCACATCCACGACCTGGAATACTTTGGGACCCGCCCGTTTTGCATCGACGGGAGCACGGTCGTGCCCCTGCGGATGGAGAACCGTATCAGGAATCTTCGCCTTGATGAACTCCCGATCGAAGGAGACGCATGGCTCCCCGAGGATCTCTCCGCACTCACCCCAAAAGGCTGGGGGCGTGTCGTAAAGGTGACGCGCCGGAGGGTGAATCCGGGCGAGGTGCGCCGGATCCGAACGTCCGGTGGGCGATCGCTCCTGGTCACCGGCGAACACCGGATCCCGGTGCGAACCGATGAAGGGATGGCTATCCGCCGCGCCGATGAACTCCAGCCAGGAGATGTCCTGTACCGGGTTCCCCGGACTGGCGCTATTCGCGGGGAGACGATCGGATCGATCGATCTCGTCCGGGAACTATCCGCATCGGTTCCGGCCGAACTCCTCGATAACGTCTACGTCCGCGGTGCCGAAGAGGTCTTTAGCCACGTGGTGCAGAGCGGGCGAGCCCCATCATATACCGAGATCTCGCGGGAACTTGGCGTCGAACACCAGAAACAATGGTATACGCGCGGGATCATGCCGGTCGCACTCTTTGCAGCCTTCTCGCGCCGCTACGGCATCGAGGACTACGCCGGGATCACCGTCGGGGTTACGGGGAGCGAGTACGAGCTGCCCGCTCTTCTTGAACTTACACCAGAACTCGTCCGGCTCCTCGGGTTCTTCGTCTCGGAAGGGAACTATAACGCCATCCCGGCGGTCGGGCAGTACAACCTCGCGATCACCGAGAACCACCAGGCACCCGCGATCGCGGCCTCGGCGCGTGCCTGCCTGAGCACCTATGCGACGATCGCGGGCGTGCCGCCCGATACCACGACCATCTATGGGATCGAAGTTGAGCGCAACCGGGCGCTGCAGGTCTACTTCGGCGGCAAGATGGCCTACCTGCTCTTCCGCTACGTCTTTGCCATTCCCGAGGGAGCAGCAGGAAAACGCCTCCCCTGGATCGTCTACCACTTAGACGACGTGCTCCTCCACGAGTTCCTCTCCGCCCTCTTCACCGGGGACGGTTCGGCATACTACCGCCCGGAGAAGTCGGACTGTATCGTCAACTACACCACCGCCTCGCCGGCGCTCCGGCAGGAACTCTCACTTCTGCTCGCCTCACTCGGGATGTCGCCGCATATCGTCGAGCTCTACGGCGAGGAGGAGCGGCGGACGCTCTACCGGATCCAGCTCAACGGGAGAAGGAACATAGAGACGTTCGCCCGGTACGCCACGTTCCTCGACGAACGGCAGAATCACATCGATGGGTTCCTCTCCGCGGTGAAGGAGAGAAAGACTGCTGAACATGAAGAGACCGTCACCGAGGTCGCTCCGGCGGAGCCCACCGGTGCATACGTCTACGACCTCTTCCTCGACGGCGACGGGAGCGAGGAGAGCCACACGTTCTATGCGTCCGACGGCCTCCTCATCCACAACTGCCAGGATTGGGACCTTCGCTACTTCTTCTACTACGGTCTGATGCCTGATGGCAACGGGACGAAGGCATCGGTCGCCGGCCCCGCGAAGCGGGCGGAGGTGGCGGTCCTCCACGCGGTCAAGGCACTCGGTTCCGCGCAGACGAACTTCGCCGGCGGCCAGGGCTACTACAACTTCCTGACGTTCATGGCACCATTCTTCGAGGGGATGGAGTATGAGGAGATCCGACAGCTGATGCAGATGTTCGTCTACGAGATGACCCAGATGATGGTCGCCCGGGGCGGCCAGGTGGTCTTCTCGTCGGTCCAGCTCTCCCCCGGCGTTCCCACCCTCTGGAAGGACAAACCCTGTGTTTACCGCGGGAAAGTCTGGAACGGGGAGCAGGCACCGCTCCGGACCTACGGCGAGTTCGAGCGGGAGGTCCGGCTCCTCTTCAAGGCGCTGATGGAGGTGATGCTTGAGGGTGACTACTGGGGCAAACCCTTCTCCTTCCCAAAACCCGAGATCAGCATCGAGCCCGACTTCCTCAACGAGGACGAGGGGTTCAACCGCGCTCACCCCGACCTTCCCACCTACCACGACCTCTACCTGATGACGTTTGAACTTGCGTCCAAGTACGGCACACCCTACTACGACAACCAGATCCCCGCCTATCGCGGGGCTGGAGAGGGGATATCGTGTTACCAGTGCCTCGCAGGCGATGAACTCGTCCCGGTGACAGATGATGAGGGAAGGATCACCGTCAGGGCGATCAGCGATCTTTTCGATGCCGCAGCAAAGAACGGGAGGCGGATCGACTCTTTCGGCACGGAGCTCGCTTACTACGACGGCAAGACCCCGAGCGTCGACTTCACAACCCTGAGGGCATCGCTTCGTCCGTTCCACGGCGTGATGCGGCAGCGGTATACTGGGGACCTCCTCCGGATCACCCTGGAGTCCGGCCGGCAGATCACCGTCACGCCCGACCACCCGGTGTATGTCCTGAGCGGCGGGAGGTTTGTCAGGGAGACGGCGGACGAGCTCGAACCCGGCGATTACCTGCCGGTGATGAAGGCGGGAGGGTTCTCAGGGATGCGGATCGCCGAGATCGATATCGCGGAGACCCTCGCCAGGGCGGGCCGTGCCGACCAGATCCGGGCAACCGAAGATGAGGTGAAACTCCACGGTGCCCGGCGTCCGGGCCTCCCCCGCGTCCTCCCGGTCAACCGCGACCTTGCAGCGTTCCTCGGCTATTACTTTGCGGCAGGATCCTGTGACCGTTCCGGGCGGACGTATACCGTCAGGCTCGCCTTTGGGGAGGACGGTAGCAGCCTTGCGGAGGATGCAGCCGCCTGTGCTCGTGCAGCCCTCGGGTGCGAACCCCGGATCAGCAGATCCGGAGAAGGGATTGAGGTCGTCATCAGGAGCAAGCTCATCTACCTGCTGGTGGATGCCCTCGGGTGCGGCGGATCTGCCGGTGAGAGAACGGTTCCCGATCTCCTCTTCAACCTCGAACGCGGTCTGGTCGGCGACTATCTTGGTGCTGCCTTCCAGACCGGCAGCATGGGTGCCCATAGGCGCCGTGCCAGGAGTATCAGGTTGAAGACGGCCTCCCGGGATGCCGCCCGGAGGCTGATCTGGCTGGCAGGAGAGATCGGCGTCCAGATGAGCTATGCCGAACGGGAAACAGCGCTCCAGAGGGCTGGAATCCCCCAGAAGACCTACATATGCAGGATCACAGCCCAGGACCAGATCAACCGGTTTTACAGGGAGACCGGGTGCAGCACCGAAGTACCGCTCGGGAGAGCGGGCGGGGGGGTATTCACACAACTCCCGGAGGGCGGACGGACTCCGGAACGCACTGCTATCGCATGCGCCGGCCGGTATAGCAATGGAGGGGTTAAGGGGATCCAGGTCTCGCTCTTCCTCCCGCCCGTCACGGAGACAGCCGGGGTCGGACGTCTCGCCGGGGGCGATGTCCACCCGCTCCGTATCCGTTCGATAGAGCCTGTACCGTGCGATGACGGCTACGTCTACGATCTCGTCGATGTCGCCGGCACCCATACCTTCGCAAACGTGCTCGGGATCGTGACCGGGAACTGCTGCGCCTACCAGTTCTCCTCGCTCGCCGACGAAGACGACGAGTTCGAGGACAAACTCTACTTCCGCGAAGGAAAGCACTTCTCGATGGGATCCTGGCAGGTAATGTCGATCAACTGCCCGAGAGCGGCATACAAGGCAGAAGGCGACCAGGAACGCCTCTTTGCCGAACTGAAGGCGCTCATGGACACCGCCGTCGATCTCTACCGGATCAAGCGGCGCTGGATGTCGCTTATCCGGACAAACGGGAGAATGCCGTTTGCGATGCAGCGCCCGAAAGACCCGAACACCGGCGAACGCGGCGCGATTGCCGTGGACCTCGAAGGGCTCGTCTACACCATCGGTGTCGTCGGAGTCAACGAGATGGTGCAGCACTTCACCGGCCACCAGCTCCATGAATCAAAGGATGCGTTCCGTCTCGCCGTCCGGGCGATGACCGAACTCGAGATGTACTCCCGCGAGCTCTCGAAGAAGCACAACATGACGATCGCCCTCGCCCGCACCCCGGCGGAGACGACCGGCCAGCGGTTCGCGGTCGCTGATCTCCTCGACGAGCGGTTCCGCGATCATGCAATCAAGGTCATCAAGGGCGATACTGATTCAGCGCTCGATATGCTCGGCACAACGCTCGACCTTCCCATCTACTACACGAACGGCACCCACATCACCCCGGGAGCCCCGGTCCCGCTCACGAAACGGATCGAGATCGAGCACGTCTTCTTCCCCGTCGTGGACGGCGGGAACATCTTCCACGTCTGGCTCGGGGAGGCACGCCCCGACCCCCGGGGATTGATGGAGATGGCGATGAACCTCTGCCGGACAACCCAGATCGGCTACTTCGCCTTCACCCGGGATCTCACGGTCTCCCTGAAGGAGTACCGAGAACTGAGACCAGCACGACACGATACCGGGAAGACGGCAGGAGTTTCTCCGGCGGCAGATCAAGCGGATGCCTGACCGGGATCATACCTTTTTTTGCTCTCCGGGACGATTCTGTTAGAGGCCGCCCGGGCATGGCACCGAGGCGATATGAGAGGCCATCCATGATCGATCTGACAACACCGCTTCTTGCGATCGACGTCGGCAGGGGCACCCAGGACATCCTGGTCTACGAACCCGGCCGATCGATCGAGAACAGCATCAAACTGGTCCTCCCCTCACCAACCGTGGTGGTCGCGGAGAGAATCCGGCAGGCAACCCGGGCAGGGCGCCCGATCTTTCTCGACGGGCACCTGATGGGCGGCGGCGCGAACACCGGCGCGATACGAAAGCACCTCTCAGCAGGGTTGCCGGTCTACGCAACGCCGGAGGCCGCCCTGACCCTCCACGATGATCCAGAGCGGGTGCGGGCGCTTGGTGTCGAGATCCGCACCACTCCGCCACCGGATGCAGTAACCGTCCGGACAACCGACTACATGGAACAGGAACTCCGCACAGCACTCTCCCTCTTCGACGTGGACTACCCCGAGAACGTCGCGATCGCAGTTCAGGATCACGGCCACTCGCCGCACCGGAGCAACCGCATCCACCGGTTTGAATTGATGCGCGAACAGCTCAACGCCGGGGATTGGGATATCCTCTCGCTCGTGAACGACCCCCCGCTTGCCGATATGACACGGATACAGGCCGTCCGGCAGCAGGCACCGGGAGCGCTCGCCACCGATACCGGGCCGGTCGCCCTCATCGGGGCGCTCTGTGACCGGCGGGTGCGGGAGATGGCGAAGGAGGGGGTGACCCTCGTCAACGCAGGGAACGGGCACACCCTCTGCTTCACCCTGAAAGGGAGAGAGATCTACGGGCTTTTTGAGCACCACACCGGCGCACTCGACCCCGAAAAACTGCTGCACTACATCCGGCGGCTCGCCGACGGCACCCTGACATCGGAAGAGATCTTCGATGACGGCGGCCACGGAGCAGCGGTCAGAAAACCGCTTGAGACCGAGAAGATCGTCATCACGGGTCCAAACCGGCTCCGGCTGCTCCCGGAGGCATACCAGGCGGCGCCCTTCGGGGATATGATGCTCTCGGGATGTTTCGGGCTTGCATATCTCTGGAAGGTGTTTCGGGAGGGGTGAACTCCTCTCTACGTGGGTGAAACCCCGAACAGCCCCTGGAAGAACCTTATGAACATATCGAGTATCGACGGCGAGGATGCAGATTGTCCTCCCGCCCCCCCTCCTTCCAGATCGTAAACAGCCGCTACATCCTCACTCCCAAGACCGCTTGCGATCGCAAGGTGTCTGGTCGCCGTGGCAACGATCGTATCATGAGCAACACCCCGTGCCCATGCTCCAGGCATCGTCTCGGACGGACGCAGTGCCGAGTCCGCAGTGCCGGTAAGAGCGTAGAGCCCGGGCAGCGGGGATCCCTCCGGCATAACGGAACGGTCTTCCGGCCTGACGGTGATCACCGGATCGGAAACACCCATTGAAGGCACTTCCTGGCCGTCGACACAAGCGTATGCCCTGAACGAGAAGATATCCGGGTTCGACGTCAGACTGGTGAGCAACCGCTCTTCAGAGAGGGTGAGGTCGGAAAGCGCCAGCCTCCCGGTGCAGGTGAGAACCGAGAATTCCCAGACTGCACGCTCCCCATCCCGAAGAGACGCGGGGCTGCGGGTCCGGGTGATCTCGTAGACCCCGGTCTCGGCCGGCGGCGGGACCAGAACGACATAAGCAGGACTCCCCTCCGTGACCGACACGTTCTGCGCCTCCACCGTCACAGTGACGGTGAACGTCTCCCCCTCAAATGCCACCCGTGGATGCCGGCCGCCAAGACGCATGGCGGTATCAAGGAGCCAGTCAAGGTTTGCGATCTCAACCCCGTCCCGGGTGAGGGCGACATTCTCGGGTGTCCGGTCAAGGAGCACACCGATACCCCTGACGGAGAGGCCGTCGATCGGTACAACGGGACTGGATGATGTCACCGGCACACTTCCCCCGGTGGTATACGGCGAGACGGGGTTGACGAGCTGGTGACCGCCCTGGACGAGCGGACTGTCGTGAGAATAGTGCGCTTTTGCCATCGTCGCTTCTGGCCGCGGCGGGGCAAACCGTTCAAGGGTCGGTTCCGGGCTCGGATCCTCCTCATCGTCGTCGCCGAAGTC
>JAAZGM010000190.1 GCA_012511245.1 Methanomicrobiales archaeon
GGTATGGTCGAGGCGGCGATATCGGCGACATAGAAGCTGTCCGTGACCATATACAGCCCAACGGCTGCAAGGATGATCATCGGCTCGTAGGCCATCACCTGGATCAGCTCGCGTTCCGCCCCGATGTGGCTGTAGGGGGAGTGAACCGCATATGCCCCGAGCACCAGGAAGACATGGGCGAGCGTGAAGGCAAATATGATCAGCAGCAGGTCTCCTCCCGCGAAGAAGAGCGCGCCGGAGAGTGCGATGAAGATCAGGTAGGCGAGGATGTAGAAGTTCTGTGTTGCCGTGACGACGACGTTCTCCTTCTCAAAGAGTTTTCCTACATCGTAGAACGGCTGCAGGAGCGGCGGCCCGACCCTCCCCTGCATCCGCGCGGTGATCTTTCTATCGATTCCCGCAATGAGGCCGCCGGCGACGGGCGCGAGGACGAGGAAGAGGATCGCCCCGATGAGCCATGTCCAGGTCATGCCGCCACCCCCGCTAGGACCCATGATACAAGGATCAGGGCTGCGCAGATCACTGCCCCCGGAAGGAAGAGTTTTGCCTCGCCGAAGTACTCGGTGAGGTAGTAGTTGCGCGTCTGGGCTTCCCGGGTCAGGCCGAGCGATCCGGCGAACTGCAGGTCCGGCGTCGCCGGCCTTCCGCTCATGTAGGCGGGGAGGTGCTTTGCGCTCCTCCTGAAGAGGAGGAACGAGACCGGGAGGATGAGGAGCAGCGTCATCATCAGGAGCATGATGGCAACGTTTGCCTCCGCAAGGTGTGCCGTAATCCCGTAGATGGCAAGGACATAAGGCTCAATCAGCGCTGTGGAGATGACCGGGAAGAGGAGAACGACCGCCGCCACAAGGCCGGTGATGATGTAGAGAGGAGCCCAGGATTCCTCGAAGAACCCCTTCTCCACCCGTTCCCGGCCTCTGGTGACCGTGACGAGTTTGCCCATCCACTTCGCCCAGAAAAAGACCGTGAGAGCGCTTCCGTAGGCGAGGATAGCGATGAAGATCAGGCCGAAAGGAACCTGGACGAACGCTTCGATCGCCGCCCACTTGGAGATCAGCATGCCGAAGGGTGCAAGGAACATACCGGCGATCCCGATGAACATCATCACTGCCATCTTCGGCATCCGGACGATCAGGCCCTCCATATCCTCGATATCTCGGCTCCCGATCCGGTGCTCGATCGCCCCTGTCCCGAGGAAGAGGAGTGCCTTTGCAACGGCGTGGAAGATGATCAGGAGGATCGCAGCCCAGACGAGCATATGGGTTCCGACACCCGCACAGGCGGCTATCAGGCCAAGGTTTGCTATCGTCGAGTAAGCAAGGACCAGTTTTGCGTTGCTCTGCGATATCGCGATCGCGGATGCGACGACGAATGTCACGGCGCCGACGAGGCCGATGGAGAACCCGGCGAGGGTCCCGGCGAAGACCGGCGAGAACCTGACCAGGATGTAGACGCCGGCCTTGACCATGGTGCTCGAGTGGAGCAGCGCCGAGACCGGTGTCGGGGCAACCATCGCCCCGAGGAGCCAGGAGGAGAACGGCATCAGCGCAGCCTTCGTTATACCTGCAAACCCGATCAGGGCAGCCGGAAGCAGGATGATGGCTGTATTGCCTGAGGTGAGCACCCGGGCGAGATCGATGCCCCCGCTCGCCGGTTCGGTGGCGGCGAGGATGATGAGCGCCACAACGAACGCGACCCCGCCGAGGAGGTTCATCACCAGGGCGCGGAAAGCGTTCTTCGTCGCCTCCTCGGTCTCCGAGTAGCCGATCAGCAGGAACGAACTGATGGTGGTGATCTCCCAGAAGAAGAAGACCCACAGGAGGTTGTTTGAGAAGACCAGGCCGAACATCGCGGCAAGGAAGGCGAATATGACGAAGAAGAACATCTTCTGCCGATCACGCACCTCGGGATGGTGGTGGTGATACGTCTCCATGTACCTGACCGCGTAGACCGCGATGAGACTCCCGATGATCCCGATGATCAGGGCCATGATGATGGAGAACTGGTCGATGAAGAGGTTGTTCGCCGCATGGAGGCTCCCCGAGAACGTGATCTCGAGGTATACCACCAGCGCCGCCTGGATGACGGCGAGCGCGATTGCCGGGTAGTTCCTGAACTTTGCGCCCATATAGACGATGAAGAGCGCAAGACCCATCTCGATGGCCAACATGAAGAGGTTGACCGCTTCCGAAGGTGCGGCGAAGTAGACCGCATCTCCGAGTGCATACCGCATAAGCAGGTATATCGAAGCCCCGCCGATAGCGAGAGCCGAGAGGGTGACCACCCCGTAGCGAAGTGTCGTTCGCTTCACGAACAATAAAAGACACGCAACGAGGATGGGGAATAATATTAGGAAGAGCAGCGTCTGCACTATTGTCCCTCGTGGAGTACCTATGCCCTACCTGCATAATTAATCATTCTAAATGAGCACCCTGGAACTCGACCTATCCAGACCTGCCGCTGCTCTGCCGGGTACGATGGCGTGATGGGTTACCCGGATGTGTGCACAGGGATCGGTGCCCGTTACCGCCCTGTTTTTCATGATATGACGCCCTGAACACCTTTTCTATGCACCTCCGCGTCTCCCCGGCAGCGCGAGATAGAGAGGATGCGGACGTGCATGATGTTCTGCCCTGCGGCACACC
>JAAZGM010000191.1 GCA_012511245.1 Methanomicrobiales archaeon
AAGACGATCCTCTTCAACAACTCCGGGCACGGCAACTTCGACTTCTCCTCCTACGAGGCATACTTTGCAGGTTCGCTCGTCGACTACGAGTATCCGGTGGAGCTGATCAAGGAGTCGCTTGCCCGGCTGCCGGTGACGGGATAATGCAGACCGTCGGGTTCCTCGTCAACCCCATCGCCGGGATGGGCGGGGCCGTGGGGCTCGCGGGAACGGACGGAAAGGTCTCGGAGGCGATCCGGCGGGGAGCCGTTCCCCGTGCCCGGGATCGGGCTGTCCGGACTCTCTCCCTCCTTGTGGATGACAGCATCGAGTGGTATACCTGCTCGGGCGGGATGGGTGAGGATGCCCTTCTCGATGCAGGGATCGATCGTTATACTGTTCTCTACCAGTCTCCGGTCTCGACGAGCGCCGTCGACACGAAAGCCGCGTGCCGGGCGTTCTTCGAAGCCGGGGTGGATCTCATCGTCTTCTGCGGCGGGGACGGGACGGCCCGGGACGTCTTTGACGCCGTCGGGCAGGAGGTTCCCGTCCTCGGCATCCCCGCCGGGGTGAAGATGTACTCGGCGGTCTTTGCGGTCAACCCGGCGGCGGCGGCCGACCTCGTCCGCCGGACGGGAGATATCCCGTGCCAGGATTCCGAGGTGATGGACATCGATGAGGAGGCCTACCGATCCGGCCACCTCTCCGCCCGGCTCTACGGCTACGTCTCCGTCCCCTGCATCCCGGAGCGGATCCAGGGCGGAAAACAGGTCTTCGAGCAGCAGGACGAGGAACGGGCGAAGGATGACATCGCAGCGTTCATCAATGAGGTCATGCTCCCCGAGACCCTCTACGTCATCGGCGCCGGGAGCACGACGGCGCGGATCATGGAGCGGCCCGGTCTTGCCCCGACGCTCCTCGGGGTCGATGCCGTCAGGAACGGGGAGGTCCTCGCCCGGAACGCCGATGAACGGACGCTTCTTGCGCTCCTCGACGAATATCCGCGGGCAAAGATCATCGTGAGCCCTATCGGCGCCCAGGGGTTCGTCCTCGGGCGGGGGAACCAGCAGATCAGCCCCGCGGTGATCCGGAAGGCCGGGTTACCGAACCTGATCGTGGTCGCCACGCCCGGGAAACTCGCTGGAACGCCCCTCCTGTATGTTGACTCCGGGGATCCGGTGCTCGACCGGGAGATCGGGGACTCTCTCCAGGTCATCTCCGGCTACCGGGTGGCTCAGAGAAGGCGTGTCGTCCACCTCGACTGATTCCCGCTCGATCTTCTTCTCGCGTGAATACTGCTCGGCAAGTTTACGGAGATCCCTCACCTTGGCGTTCGCCGCCTCGATGATGGAGAGGGCTTCGAGGTAACGGCTGTCTCCCGCATCACCCTCTGTGCGGAGACTCCCGAGTTGTTCGCGGTAGTGCCTGTTGATGGCGTGCTGGAGTTCAACGTCCCGGCCGCGGAGTTCTGCGATGATATCGTCATCGATCTCCGGGAAGAGGCGGCCGAGCCCGACGATGTTCTCATCGAGGATCTGGTAAACGCTCTCTGTCTTCTCCGCAAGGGTGGTGAGGGCACCGTTCCCGTTCTGTGATGTCTTCTGGAAGAACTCTCCGAGATCTGACCCGAGATAGCCAAGCCGCCCGATCTCGTTTGACATCCGGACGAGGAAGACCACCTCGGTCGCCTCCCTTTCCGTGAGTTGCCTTCGCGAGATCTCGCGGAGCGCCAGGCTTATCTTCTCATCGAGGTGGTTGTTGAGGCTCGTGAGCCGGTTGACCATCTGGTAGTCCGCTTCTTTTGACGTCGCAAGGTAGGCCATCGCTGCGCGGAAGAGGTCGAGCGTGACCTCATGGGCATGCCCGAGTTCTTTCTGGATCAGCTCAAATCCGTGGCGTGTATCGTCGGGAATACCATCCTCGAGGTAGTGCGTCCGCATCAGGACCTCAGGCTCATCTCCGGGCACCAGCCACGTAACAAACCGCCCGAACTGGTTGATGAGGATGAGGAAGACCGTCGCCGTGAGCAGGTTGGAGAAGAGGTGGGCATTTGCCACCATCTGCGCCTCGGTTCCCCCGATCGCCATGAGGAATTCGGTGAACGGCCCGAGGATCGGGAGGATCAGGAAGACCCCTCCGAGGTTGAGGGTGAAGTGGGCCACAGCCGCCCGCCGGGAGTGGAGGTTCATCCGGGAGGAGGCGATGAGGGCTGTCGTGGTCGAGCCGATGTGTGCGCCGAGGATGAGCGGGATCGCCTGCGGGAGGGTGAGCAGCCCCTGCTGGGCGAGGACGACGGCAAGACCGGTCGTGATGGCGCTCGACTGTACCATGGCTGTTATGAGGAACCCGATCAGGATGGCGACCGGGACTGCCGAGAACTGCGTGATGAACTCGATGATCTCAGGGTTGTTCTGGAACGGTGTGAGTGCCGTCGATATGAGGTTTAAACTGAAGAAGACGAGACCGAAGTAGAAGAGGGGTTTTCCGAGGAACTTGTAGCGCCTCCCAAAGATCCCGACCAGGAACCCGACCGGTATCAGCACCTGCCCGAACGCCGTCATCTTGAAGGCGACGAGCTGGGCGGTCATGGTCGTCCCGACACTTGCGCCGATGATGATCCCGAGGCTCTGGAGGAACGAGAGTGTCCCGGCATTGACGAGGCTGATGGTGATGATCATCGTCGCTGCGCTCGACTGGACGAGGGCGGTAACGACGGCGCCGAGGATCGCGCCGAGGATCGGCCGTTCTGTCACCCTGCTGAGGATCGCGGCGAAGCTGCCCTTCGCGACCGCGAGGATCTCGCGGGAGAAATTCTCGATCCCGTAGAAGAAGAGGATCAGGGCCGGTATGACGGCGAATAGTATCTCCCACGGGACCATTGTTGTTCAGGAAGTATGGACTCTTTGCCCTGAAATACCTCTCTAAATGTCTCCGGGGCGGTGGTTCCGGAACCACAGGTATAATTCCGGCCGCTGTCGAACCACCTCTGATGGCGGCCTTCGATCCCTCGGTCCTCGGGATCTTCGTCTTCGGCCTCGTTGCCGGGATCTGCCCCTGCAACAGCGTTCTCTATCCCGGGTTGATCGGCTACCTGACGGGTGGGAAGACCGATATCACGCTTGTTCGGGGCGCCGATGCTCCTCGTCGTCCTGACCTACATCGCGCTCTACCAGACGGCTCTCGAAGGCCTCTTCACGATATTCGTGTATGCCGTGGGGCTCGCGATCCCCCTCATTCTCATCAGCTCGGTCGGGGGTGCGGTCGGGAAGAAGATCAAAGAGAAGGCGAGGGTGAGCGGCGAGGTCCTCGACCGGTTCGTCGGCGTCGCGATCGTCCTGATCGGGGTCTACTTCCTCTACCTGGCGCTCTTCTAATCCACTTCATCGAGCCTGTCGGCTCTCCCGGCAGGCGAGCGCGAGGAGCAGGATGCCGAGCAGCGGGAGCCCGACGTAGATGTAGGCCGTTCCGGCGAACTCGTAGAGCGAGGGCGAATGGGTTATGATGTTCGCCGGGAGCGGCGGGGCGAGGAAGAGGCCGTACGCCCAGATCATGCCGAAGAGGGTGATGATCCCCGCTTCAACCACGGAGAACCATACTAACGTCCCCTGCCTGAGGGGGAACGCCCCGAGCAGGAGGATGAGGACAGCCGGGGCGAGGAGCACGGTCGCGAGCAGGCTGATACCGGAGGACTGCGGCACCGGCCCGAAGACGGCGAGTGCCACGAGAAGCCCCGCGAAGGGCACCGCCGCCCACCACCTGTCGCCTTCTTCCCGCATGGCCGCGGCAAAAAGCGCCGCTCCTGCAAGCGAGACGATGCAGAAGAGGAGGAGCACCGGCGAGAGGTCCGCAGCCCCGTATATTGACCGGCCGGGGTAGGCGAACCGGGCATACATCCCGGTCACGGGCACGGCGATGAAGTATGCCGCGGTGAGGGCGAGGGCGAGCGGGGTTCTCTTCGGGGTCGTATCTATCCCTCCTCCTCGGCGGGCTTCTCTTCCCGGAACCCTGGATCAAGGGCGGCGACCGTCCGGAGAACGGTGTAGAGGATCGCGGCGATGAGCACGCACTCGAGGTAGAACCCGAAGACCGCGAACCCGGAGAAGAGCAAATTATATACGGGCGTATCCACCGCGAGCGGCAGGGCGTCCATGACACCGTCGAAGAACCACCCGAAGACCGGTACGCTCTCTGCGAGGAGGGGTACGGAGCCGCCCGGCCACTGGTCGGGGTTGATCACCAGGGCGGCGACGAAGGGGACGGTGGCTGCAATGGCGACGAGCGTCGCCTGCTGCTCTCTCCTGACCGGGACGGCGCCCGCGATCAGGGGAAGGGGTGTTGCGGCCCCCGCGACCGCGAGGATGACGATCACGAGAACGAAGGCGGGGAGGACGGACAGCGCCGCACCCGGCGTCCCGGAGACGCTTGTGGCGAGGAATGCCCAGATTGCGGATGTAACGACCGCGATGAGCGGCGAGAACCGGGGGAGCGAGGCGACGATCGTATCTGACATGGTGCACCGTCCGGGACGTGGTTTTGCTGCCGGGTCCTGGATA
>JAAZGM010000192.1 GCA_012511245.1 Methanomicrobiales archaeon
TCACGCCGAAACAGTTTCGATTTCAGCGTAATTTCTCGAAAAATGTTAGGAAATTCGGGGAAAAACCGAATATCCCCGCTGTCGGCGGAGATGATCCAAGTTAGGTATCCCTAACAATATATGCTCAGGCAGCAGACATCTCTATACTGTGCGGAATTTGAGCCGAAAAGCGGAAGATTACCTCGAGGCGATCCTCAACGTCTCTCTTGAGAAAGGTTACGCAAAGACAAAAGATATCGCTGCGGAGCTCTCGGTCAGGCCTCCGACAGTCGTCGAGATGGTCCGGAAACTCGATGCGATGGGGCTTGTCACGCACCGCCGGTACGAGGGGGTAACCCTGACATCCGAAGGGCGGAACATTGCCGAAGTCATCAAATACCGGCACGAAACGCTCCAGGCTTTCCTCACGCTCATCAGGGTGCCGGAGGCGACTGCCTCCCGAGATGCCTGTATCATGGAGCATGAACTCTCTCCGAATACCATCGAACAGATCCGTCATTTTGTCGAATTCATTGGCACTGAACCGGGCAATACGGATCTTCTACGCCGATTTGAAGATTTTTGCAGATCAAAACAGGAGCCGGTGCCGGTGAGCCCGGGTTATCGTGGCCAGGGAACCCTGCAATCCCCTGCGGGAGCGGTTGACGGATCACAACCTTCTATGGCACCTCCCGGCCGGCGAAATGGCAGGGATCGTTCTCTTCGGTGAGGGGACAATCAGAACACTGGATACAACCGACAAACACCGGTAAGACCGAACGGACAGCTTTTTCACTCACGCCCCGGGCACCGCCCATGCCAACATTTTCACCACGGCCAGGGCAGAGAACGGCATCTGCCCCGCCACCGCAAACGCCATCGTCGAACCGCTCACGGTCAGGTGGACAATCTTCCCCCCCGACCAGAATTCAGGGTGCTACACCGCACGGCTCACGAACCGGGAAAAACTGCCTAAAAGGCCAGACGGACGAGACCCATCGCTGCCGCCATGACGACGATGATCGCGATCACCCACCCGGCAAGCATACAGAGGAGGGAGATCCCCCGCGGGTACTGGAGAGCCCATGCGACAACAGGTGTTCCGTAAAGGGCAATCCCGGGGATCCATATGACCGGGATGAGCATGAGTGCGCCATAGCGTTTCAGGTAGTCGATGCTCCCGGACTTTGCATCGATCTTCGAGAGGAGCCTCTGGATCATGCGGGACCGCTCGGCAAAGAGATCGCAGATCCCGAGGATGCCGATCAGAACGGCGGCGGCCACCGACGTCAGGAGGAGGAGGACGACCACCGGGTGCAGCCCGAGCGAGAGGCCGACGACGGCTGCGGCCGCCTGGAGGAGGAGGATCGAACCGATAAGGGCAAAAATTGCCGCAGGAGAGACACCAAAGGCAGAACCAAGGATGAGGGGGACGGTCAGGAAGAAGAGCAAAACGAGCGCAACAGTTCGGACTATGCGGATCAGACAGGTTTCAGAAGAGGATTCGCGTCCGCATGCCTCGGTGGTGGCGACCTGGATCATATTGCATTCTCTGTAGCGTTCCAGGTAGATGAATCTGAGCCTCAGGATAGCGGTACAAAAAGCCAGGTTTTTATTCCCGGGTGATCTACACCCACGCATATGGACGAGACAGAAGGTCGCTTTGTAAAGGGGCAATGGGTCGTCAATCCCGCCCCTGTACCGGAGGAGAAGACGGCACCAGAAGAAGAACCGATACCGGAAGAAGAGCCGGCTTTGGCCGCTCCTACCATCGAGGAGCGGGTGCATGAAACGGCGGAGTCGGTCAGGAGAGCGGTCGGCGATGTGGTGAGCACCGGCCAGCACCTGCTTGGAACGCCAGAAGGGCATGAGCATATCCAGCAGGCGGCACGAAAGGCGGGCGAAGAGCTCGAGCGGGCAATCAATTCCTGGGCGGAGTCTGCGCGACGGGCTCTGCAGAAGAGATGAGGTAGTCCCGGACACAGGCGATGGTCTCGGGGTTCCTCGGCAACAGGATGTGGCAGTAGTGCTCCGGGTTCCGGGCGAGATTTGAGGGGTTCCCCGGAAGAATGGTCATCCCGGCGCCGGGGAGGAAGGATTCGGAGTGGGCGACGATGCCGTCGCCGGCATATGTCGCCTGCCAGTTCCCGTCCGGGGCGATCTCCCAGGTCCGGCCGTCAAAGACCGGGAAGAACGCCGGTGTCCTGGTGAGGTTTGCACCGAGGATGATCCGGTAGGCGATATCGTTGCGGGTCCCGGCTGCCCGGAGGGTTGCAATGATCCTGCTCCCGGGCCGGAACTCCTGGACGATGGTGTCCTCGCGCGGGTCATAGTCTTCCGGCACGAAGACACCCAGGAGGCTCTGGATCACTACAGAGCTCCGTTCAGGGTCATTGAAGAGTTCGGCCATGGCCGAGCCGTTGTTCGGAGGGCCGATCCCGACGAGCATCCGGACCTCTTCTTCCCGCACGCCGCCGTCGATGACTTCGAGGAGGTAGCGGGCGATGCAGGTTCCCATCGAGTGGCAGACGATATCGACCGGGCCGCCGTAGCCGGTTTCAACCCGCTTCTCGTGGATGTAATCCTGGAGAGCAAGGGCTATCGCCTCCGTCCCGGCGTTCTGCAGCGCGGTGTAGTCAAAGTTCCAGAGGGGCATCCCGAGGTCTGAGAGCACCGGGGCGAGGCGGTTCCAGATGCCGGGGTGGCTTCGCCAGCCGTGGACAAGGACGACGGGGGATCTCGGGTCTGTCGGAACGGTATCATGCCTCCCTGTGGTTTGTTCTATATCTTGTGCGCCGTGGAGATGTAGATGTCGGTACAGTCATCCCACAACCATCTTGTTCGCCTTCAGGAAGAAGCCCGGCGGCATCGGGTGGTCGAGCTCCCAGGTGATGCTCATCGGCCGGCTCCCCTCGTGGGAGTGGTATCGGGCGGGCCCGAGGAAGATAAACGGTTGCGTTATACCGTTTATTTTGTTGTATTCGCGGACGAAGAGGAGGATCTTGCTCCCCTGTTGTTCATGTTCGATGTAGCGCCTGCCGGTCGGTGACGATGCAGAGGTGGTACTCTGGGATTGCCAGTGGAAGA
>JAAZGM010000193.1 GCA_012511245.1 Methanomicrobiales archaeon
AGGAGGAATTATCATGGGAAGACTTGATGGAAAAGTAGCAATTGTAACCGGAGCGAGCTCCGGGATGGGTGCAGCGATAACGAAGCGCTTTGCCGCGGAAGGCGCGAAAGTGATTGCCATTGCGCGGAGAAAAGAGAAACTCCAGGGTGTGATTGACGAGGTCACCAGGAACGGCGGCACGGCGCTCGCCGTCTCCGGCGACGTCGCGAAGGAAGAGGACGTCAAGAACGCCGTGAAAACCGCCGTTGATAAGTTCGGCAAACTAGATATCGTCATCAACAACGCGGGCAGCCTGGACAGGGTAGCTCCGGTCGGAGACCTCGACGATAAGACGTGGGAGCAGGTCTTTTCCGTAAACGTCGACGGCCCGATGTACATGTTCCGTGCCGCGCTCCCCGTGATGCTCAAGAACCCCGGCAACGCCGAGGGGCTCAACAAGGGCGCCTTCGTCACGGTCTCATCCATCGGCGGCACCCACGGCGGGCACAGCGGGGCTGCCTACACGGCATCCAAGCACGCGGTTCTCGGGCTTGCAAAGAACACCGGCTATATGTACGCGAAGAAGGGCATCCGCTCGAACATCATCGCGCCCGGGTACGTCGCAACCGAGATGGTGGAACTCTCCCAGACGACCCATAGCCACCCCGAGGGGATGGAACTTGCCTCCGCCGGCGTCGGGGCCAACCCGCGTATGGGTAAGCCCGAGGAGATCGCGAGCCTGGCTCTCTTCCTCGCATCGGATGAGGCGAGCCTGGTCAACGGCGCAGTTGTCCCGGCGGATGCCGGATGGTCTGCGTGGTGAGGTAGAGTAGACGAACACACCCTGCCGTCCGGGCGCACGGGCCGGCCCTCGCGCCCGGCAGGAGCGGTCAGCACTTCGCTCGAACCCGGCCGCCGGAGATCGTGGCTGCAGGTGCTGGATCGTGAGACTTGCACATCCAGACAGGATGGAGTATCTGAAGAGAGTGTCACCATGATGAAAGGATGGGAATTTACCTACACTCATAAACCGCTGAAACTTGTTGAAAAACCTGATCCGGTCGCAAAACCCGGTTATGTCGCGCTCGATGTGAAAGCCTGCGGGCTCTGCCACTCGGACGTCGGCGCAATGGAGGATGAAAAGTGGCTGGCGCTGATGAAGTATCCACTCATCATCGGTCACGAATATGCCGGTGTCATCACCGAGGTCGGCGAAGGCGTGACCGGATACAAAGTAGGGGATAGAGTCGGCGTCTGCCCCATGCCCACCAGAGATGGGTATGGTGGGGGATACGGCCGGGACGGCGGCTACGCCACGAAATCGACCGCTCCGGCCGAGATGCTGGTTCCGGTTCCCGATAATGTCTCATTCACCTATGCTGCGGCCGCTACGGACGCAGGAATGACCTCCCACCATGCGGTAGCCGTGGCGGGCGATGCCAGACCCGGCATCAACATGGGTATCATCGGCATCGGCGGCCTGGGCCAGATCGGCACACGGGTTGCCGTCCTCAAGGGCGCCAACGTATACGCAGCCTCCCGGAACCCTGCCGCACGGGAGGAGGCCATGAAACTCGGGTGCAAGGCCGCATACTCGACGATCAGCGAGGTCGCCGAGCATGTCGACCTGGACGTCATCGTCGACTTTGCCGGGGCCGGTAAGACAACAGCAGACGCCCTCGAGGCGGTCGGGGTCAACGGCCGCGTGGTTCTGGTCGGCATGGCAAGACTGGAGACCACCCTCAACACGATGCCCCTGATCACGAAAGAGGTTACCATACTCGGCAGCCAGGGCGGCAACGTCGACGATATAGCCAGTGTCTACAAGATGATGGCATCGAGCGACCTCAAACCGGACGTCACCGAGATCGGATTCGATGAGATCTCGGCAGGCCTCGAAAAACTCAAAGAGGGTGGGGTAAGAGGGAGGCTGGTTGCCGTCATGGACTGAGTCCGCACACCATCGAAACCCCCGCAGACTGCATCTGTGTCATTCACCCGGGATAGTCTTCAACGTCCTACCCCTTTTTTGCGGGGTCCGGCCGGTCTTCTCTCATGGGGCGAAGATCCGGCCCGGGCCTTCCGTTCATTCCGAGAGGAACGAGAATATCCGCACTAAATCCTCGTTGAGCGGCTTCTTCTTCTGCCAGGTCTCTTCAAGCGGGGCGCACTGAAGGTCGCCGCCTACCTCTCCCAGCATGCACCCGCCCCGCCCCTCAAGCAGCGCCTCGACGGCGGCAACACCGAGGCGGCTCCCGAGCACCCGGTCGCGAAGCGTCGGTCGCCCGCCCCGCTGGAGGTGGCCGAGAACGACGACACGGGGGTCGAGGCCGAGGTGGCCGCCGATCTCCCGGGCAAGCTCAAACGAGGCGCCGGGTTTTTTCCCTTCTGCGACCACCACGATCGCGCTCTTCTTCCCGTGAGTGAATCCGTCCCGTATATGCTCGCTGATTCGGGCGATAGACGTCTCTTCTTCCGGGATGATCAGTTCTTCTGCGCCGCCGGCGATCCCGCTCTCGAGCGCAAGGAACCCGGCCTCCCGCCCCATCACCTCGATGAGGAA
>JAAZGM010000194.1 GCA_012511245.1 Methanomicrobiales archaeon
CCCTTTTCCTTGTCGATCAGTTTCATCTTCACGGTGACGTCGCCGTCGGCTCCATCGTTCTGTATCACCGCGTTCACGGTATATCCGAGCCCTTTGGAGAGACTGAGATCCGGGACCATGGAGTCCTCCACGACCTTCGGGTTGGGACCGCCAAGCCCCATGCAACCGGCTGCCAGAACGAACAATGCGGCCAGACCGAGAATGAAGATTTGCTTGCTCATACGTAGAAATTGCCCGGAAGACTATATAAATGTGTATAATCCATCAGACTCCATTTATCCGCCTGACGCGGAACCCTCGAAGCTATCAAGGCGATAGCAGAGATCTCTCATCTCAAAAGCCGCTCATAGGTTCACTACCCCCGGTACCGCGACCGGACCCTCTCCGGGAGGATGCTCTGCTGGAAGACCCACTCGAAGTAGCGATCGGTCATCCCGGCGATGAAATCCCGCGCGAGCTCCGCGGGCGCGGCGGTTTTGACATACGCGCGGGAGGCCCAAGGAGCGTCGATCAGGTCCTGGTGGACCGGCGAGTCCATCCGGGCGTTCTCGATATCCTCGAGGATGCGGTCGAAGAGGTAGCGGAACATGAACCGGATCTTCGTCTGGTTCTTTATGAGCCGCTCGTTGTTGTAGATGTGGCGCATGTTGAACTCCTTGAAGGCCGCGACGCACGCCGATGCCTCCGCCGAGAACGAGATGCAGTCGACATCATAACTCCCGGTGACGATGTCGCGAATCAGGACGTCGAGCACTTTATGGTTGATATCGGAGAACGCCTCCCTGTTGCGCCCGGCGATACCGAAGAGGTGCATGCAGTTCCCGGGGAACTCCGCGAGATCGTCGTCCCCGATGACCTCGACCTCGAGGGCGTCCGCAAGGTCGCGGCCGAGGTAGGATATGCTGTCGGCGATCCGCACCACGCATCCCTCGGTGGTGAGGGGGAAGGCGTCGGTCCCGCTCTCGATCTTTTGTAGTTTCTCTGCAAACGAGTCCCAGTCGGCCTCGCCCTCGACCATGAGGCTCTGGTCGTGGACCTCGCCGTTGTGGCAGAGGATCCCGTCCAGCACCTGTAACGTGAGGTCGCATCCCTCGACGACATCGAGAAACCGGACGCTCTGAACGTTGTGCCGGAACCCCCCGAGCCCGTGCTCGGCGCAGAGCTCGTCGAGGAACTTCTCCCCGAGGTGGCCGTAGGGCACGTGCCCGATGTCGTGACCGAGGGCGATCGCCTCGATCAGGTCCTCATTCAGGCCGAGAGCCCGCCCGATCGTCCTTGCGATCTTTGAGACGAGCTGGACGTGGAGGACGCGGTGGGTGATGTGGTCGTTCTCGACGAGGTAGAAGACCTGAGTCTTGTCGATGTAGCGCGAGTAGGCCTTCGAGTGAACGATCCGGTCGGCGTCCCTGAAGAACGGCGGCCGGATGACCGGGTCTTCGGGTTTGCGGCCGGACCGCCTGAGGTAATCGGCGTTTCGGGTTGCCCGGGACGAGAGGAGTGATTCGCGGTCGGCCATCCTCCGGGCCATCCGGTCGGCGATATGGGGCGGGATCTCCATGATACCAGTAAAGAGTTCTCGGCCGGGAAAGGGGATAGGGCTTTCTGTATCGGCCGGGGGATGCGGATCTGCACATATAATATCCTGAACGCGCGTATCCTCCTCGTATACGTCCGGAAGTCATCATTCACAACAGCGTGACCCTGGATCACGCAGGGCGGAGTTTTGAGATCGATCTCAGGTTGCACTACGGTGCACCCCTGGCCTTCGAGGCGGGGGCGGCCACGGCAAAGACCGGGATCGATCTCTTCCATGAGATCAACGAGCCCGAGAAGGGAGCAAACCGGCACCGGCCCGGGGAACCCCCATTCCATCTTTGTCCTCGTCGACAGCAGGGCCATACTCAAGAACCTATTCCACTTCTACCGCAACATGGAGCACACGAAGGACGTCGTCATCCTCGTCGCGGAGGCGACACCGGAGGAAGGGGGCGGCATTCCGGTTCACGTTCCGTAAGGCCGTAACCGAGGAAGAGGCAGAACCCCATGTGTCAACTACCTCACCTTCGATCAGGTAGAACCCAATAAGGTCGCGGTCGGTGTAGAGGATCAGACCTGAAAGAGTGCCCCGGGGCGCAGTTGAGAGGGATATGCCCGCCGGGTACCCCCTAACATCCAGCAGATACAGTCACTTCTATCATCGAACACGGACAATACATGAATAGATGACCGTAGACGTACTCCTGATCAATCCACCGGACACGAAATCCAAGTACAAGAAGTACTTCAATATCAGGATTCCACCCCTGGGCATCCTCTACATTGCCGCAGTTCTTGAAGAGAACGGGATAAACGTCGAGATCATGGACTGCGCCGCAACAGACATCGATTATGCCGGGATCGAGGACCGTGTGAAGAAGAGCGACCCGTTCCTTGTCGGCATCACCTCCACCACTCCCCTGATCTCCGAGGCATTGCGTTCTGCTGAGACGGTTAAACGAGTGTCTGATGCGTATACCGTGCTGGGCGGGCCACACGCCACGTTTATGCACGGCGAGATACTCCGGGAGAATGCCTCCATCGACTACATCGTGAAAGGCGAGGGTGAATACACCTTTTTAGACCTCTATCAGACCCTTCGTTCAGGCAGTGACCCGGGCACGGTGGAGGGGATCGTCTACCGACTCGAAGATGAGATCGTTGAGAATAGAGACCGGCGTCCGGTGGATGACCTGGACTCGCTGCCATACCCGGCCAGACACCTGCTGCCGAGAGATACCTATCGGATCTTCGATAGCAGCATGCCGGTTACAACCGTGATCTGTAGCAGGGGTTGTCCGATGCAATGCTCGTTCTGTGCATCATCCGC
>JAAZGM010000195.1 GCA_012511245.1 Methanomicrobiales archaeon
ATCAGGAACGCCGTGAACCACGGTATCGAGACACCGGAGATCCGAAAAGCCAGCGGTAAACCCCCGAAGGGATCTCTGCGGCTGACGGCGCGGCGGGACAAGGACAACGTCGTGATCGAGATCGAGGACGACGGTGCCGGCATCGATCATGAGAGACTCCGGAGGAAAGGCGTTGAAAAGGGCCTCATGGCGCCTGAGGCGGCGGCAAACGCAACGAAAGAGGAACTTGTCGCCCTGCTCTTCGAGCCCGGGTTCAGCACGGCCGAGACGATCACCGACATCAGCGGCAGGGGCGTCGGACTCGACGTAGTCAAGAAGACGATCGAATCGCTCAAAGGGACGATCAAGGTCGAGACCGAGGTCGGCAGAGGAACAAGGTTCGAGCTGGTCCTCCCCCCGACGATGGCGATCATCGATGTCATGATGGTGCACATCAACGGCATGCGATGCGCCATCCCGATCAGCAACGTCGTCGAGGTGGCGCAGACAAGACCGGAGGCGATTCACCGGATCGGCAACAGCGAGGCGATCCTGCTCCGGGACCAGACCCTTCCCATGCATCGCCTTGAGGATATGTTCGGCCGGGCAGAGAAGAGCAACACGCTCGTTGTGTTGCAGAACGACGGCAGGAGATGCTGCATCGTCGTCGATACCGTCGACGGCCAACAGGAAGTAGTGGTGAAACCGCTCTCCAGCATTGCAGGCAACTGCCGGGGGATCAGCGGGATCACCATCCCCGGAGATGGGGATGTCGTGCCGGTACTCGATGTAAATACAATGATTTAGGAGAGAATAGTTCATGAAACTGGATCCATTTCAGAAGGACGCGCTGGCAGAACTTGGGAACATCGGTGCCGCGCACGCGGCAACGTCATTATCGCAGATGCTGATGAGCCCGATTGAGATGACGGTGCCGGAGGTGCAGGCCATCGATATCGCCGATCTCCACAAATACATCAGCAATGAGATAACCGCCATGGTCGTCTTCCAGATTCAGGGAGAGATCGCAGACGGCGGGTACGTCGTCGTCAGCATGCCCCAGGAGACCGTCATCCAGTTGACGAACCAGATGCTCGGCACCGTCGATGCCGATCTCGATCGCGAGATCAACGAGATGGACCAGAGCGCTGCGATCGAGATCGGGAACATCATGATATCGGCATTCCTTGATGCGACAGCCGAGCTGCTGGGTATCGTCATGCTGCCGTCTCCTCCGGCGCTGGCCATCGATATGGCGCATGCCGCCTTCGAGTCGGTCGTCGCGCAGGTGGCGGGCGACGTGAACGATGTCCTGATCTTCAACACCGAACTCACGAGCGAGGCGCCGCCGGTCTATGGGAGCATCTACATGCTTCCGAACACCGAACTTACGCAGCAGCTGTTCCTCATGCTGGAACGGATGATGGAACCGCTCTCATAACTACCTCCGGGATACCATGGAGAACAATTTTTTCGGCGAAGAGACTGCGATAATTCTGGGCCTCGGCGAGCTCCGGGTCGGGAAATGTCCCATGGGAACGATTGGGCTCGGGTCCTGTATCGCGCTCATCCTGCACGACCAGCGGAGGTCCCTTGCGGGACTCGCTCACATCATGCTCCCCGAAAGCCGGGGAGAGGTGGATCGCCCCGGTAAGTTCGCAGATACAGCCATAGATGCTCTCCTCGGAGAGATGGGGAGAGCCGGGAGCACAAAATCCTCGATCACCGCAATTGTGGTCGGCGGCGCAAGTATGTTTGAGTTTTCGGCCAACTCCCTGAACATCGGCGAGCGAAACGCCGTTGCGGTGAAGGGACTGCTCCAGGAGCAGGGCATCAGGATCGAGCATGAGGAGACCGGCGGCAAGGTCGGGCGGTCCG
>JAAZGM010000196.1 GCA_012511245.1 Methanomicrobiales archaeon
CGTCCCTGGGTTCGAAGCCCAAAAGGATGTCCTCTACCCCATGAGTCCCCTTACTGCTTTCTATCGTAAGATATTAAGCATTTTTGTGCCGGTACAGTACACAATGATCCTCTCATCCAGCGAGATCAATCGCCGGCGCGAGAACGGCGATCTCATCATCGAGCCCTACCACAGCGCATCGCAGCAGCCCGCATCCTATGACCTCCGTGCGGCCGAGACAACCCTCCTCCCCCGCGGCGAATGCACCCTCGTCGCCTCGATCGAGCGGGTGGAACTCCCAAACGACGTCGCAGCAACCCTCCGGTGCCGCTCATCGCTCGCCCGCCGCGGCATCCTCCTCGGCGGCGGATTCGTCGACCCCGGGTTCCGCGGCCAGCTGACCCTCTGCCTGACGAACATGGGCGCGGAGCCCGTCACCCTCGCCGGAGGTGACCGGATCGTACAGATGATCCTGCAGGAAGTCCGAGACGGCGACCGCCTCTATGAAGGCCGATACCAGGACAGCCTCGGCGCAGTGCATACTCGATGAGCGCATCGATGCGCCCGGAACAGAAACTCCTTGAAGTTCTCCGGATCCTTGCAGAACCGCGCGAACTCCCGGCCCCTCCCTCCGGCACATCGGCGGGATGGGATTCACCGGGAACCGCGGCCGCCCCCTCGCCGGTCAGCGGCCCGGCATCACCCGGGCAGCTTGCGTTCCAGAGCACCTTCAACCCCCCTCCATCGTGCAGGACGACGGCATCTTGGTATTGTGTTTGCAAAGCCCCGCGCGCGCAGATGGCAACGACCATCGGCCTGATGGAGGCGTGCGGCATCTCTTCCGGCACGTTCAACCCCGCCCTGCTCAAGCGGTATGGATATGGGGAACGTCGCTGAGAGACGCCTGCCTGGAAAGACCGGGACCGGTGCAGGAGCGGCACCGTCTGGAAAAAAAGGTGGATGTTACAGCCAGGTGATCCCGTCGTCCGGATCCTTCTTATTGTCCTGCTTCTTCTGCCGCGCAGTTGCATCGATCACATTGAGTTTCCCGCGCGAGGGATCGACCTCCTTCGGGGTAGGGCCTGACCGGGCAAATCCCCGGCCAGGAAGCCCGTCCTTCGGCAGCGGCATCCCCTCACGCACACGCAGGCCGGCCTCCTCAAAGAGATCATCCTTCGGCCGCTGCACCCTCCCGGGTGTAACATTCTCTCCGGAAAAAACCCCTTCTTTCGGTCGCTGTACGGGTTTTAAGGATGCCGAATAGACTATCGCATCATCCTTTGGCCTCGCCTTCTCGATGCTGATCTCCCTGGGGCCGAATGTAGCGTTCTTCGGTGCAGGCATCGACGAAGTGACCGAGGCCGACCCGGCGATATCGATCACCCTCCCGCCCTGCTTTGGGGGAAGGACGACGGGTCCCTCGTCCCCGCTCTTCTCGGCCTTCGGGAGCATATCGATCGTATCATCCCTGCGCGTCCGGGTGCCTTCACCCCGGCTGGAGAGCGTGATCATCTCATCTCTCTCTGATGTCACTGGTTCTGCCATATAACCAATCTCCTCAAGATATTCCGACTCGAGAGGGGAGGCAAACCCCGGGATGCTGTCCTCATCCGGCGCCCTGACCATGGAGACATCCTCTTCCTCCAGGAACCGCGCCTCCTCCTCCATCTTCAACCGCTCTTCCTCGCGCTCAAGCCGGTACTCCATCCGGATACCCTGGATCTCCTCCACCCGGGGAATATTGGTGATCCCTGAGAGCACGATGATGATCCCGACAAACGATGTATTCCGTATCGGGTAATCGCCCGACCGCATCTCAAGCCCGGCAATGCTCCGGTCGATCCATTTCCGGACGGTCTGGAACCCTTTCATCGAGAGTTCAGCCGACGGTCCGGCGATCAACACCAGCGCCTTATCAGCGCTCGTGAGATCGCAAGGGATCGATACATCCTCATAGACCGCCTTCTTCGCGAGAGATATGATCCGGGCGGCTCTCTCCTGCGATCCCTGGATGAAATCTTTGAGCGACTTTCGCCGGCGGAAGACATTCAGCCACCCGGTCGGCAACTGTTCCGTGGCATATCC
>JAAZGM010000197.1 GCA_012511245.1 Methanomicrobiales archaeon
GAATGAAGATCCCGAGATCGGGCTGCACCCAGACCGCAATATCGGTATCGTCCCGCTCCGGCACGAAGTTCAACGAATAGAGCGCCTCCCTGATATCGGCATACTCCGGCGTCGACTGGATGAGTTCTTCGATCTCCATCATCATGGTCTGGCGTTGCAGGGTCTCGGTATCTCCGAACATGCCGCCCCCCAAACACCCTTCCAGTATATAGTATTGATCCGGAGACAATGCCGAAGAAGGGGTAGTACAGCAATTCCGGAGTAAATTGGATATCTTCCAGATCAACCCCGTTAAAACTACGAAAAATCTCGTAGTTAAAGCAAGAGATTTATGCTGGCCAAATCAAGAGATGATCGATGCATATGCGCGGAAAAGCAGCACTTCTGGGGATCGCCCTGATGGTCCTCTGCGCCGCGGTGATTGGCAGCGTCACCGCACAGCTCCCTGAGGAATCCAGGGACAAACTGATCCATGTCTCCGGTACGGGCAAGGTGACGACGACGCCTGATGAGGCTATCATCGTCTTCGCGGTCGAGACCGAGAACGCCGACGTCAAGACGGCACAGCAGCAGAACGCCGAAAGGATGGACGCCGTGGTCAACGCGCTGAAACGGGCCGGTATCGTGGAGAACAACATCAAAACGGCCGGCTACAACATCATCCCGGTGACCGAGACCGACAGCAAGGGCCTGATGACATCGAAGATCAAGTACTACCAGGTCACGAACAGCCTTGAGGTCACGCTGAACGACGTGAGCCGTGCGGGCGAGATCATCGACCTTGCGGTTGCAAACGGTGCGAACAGGGTCAACCGGTTCGCGTTCACCCTGAGCGACGCAAAACAGCAGGAGTTCCGGTCGCAGGCCCTGACCGCCGCGGTCATGCAGGCGCGGGGTGACGCCGATACCGTCGCCGCGGCCATCGGCAAGACGATCATCAACGTCAAAGAGGTCAACGTCGGCGGCAGTTACGTGCCCATGGTCTACAACAGCCGCGACCTTGGCATGGAGAAGGCGGCGGGTATGGCCGTCCCGACCCCGATCGAGGCGGGCGAGATCGATGTGACCGCCACCGTCTCCATCTCCTACATCATCGCATAACCACCTCTTTTTGTCTGCATGCCCGGGGGACTCCGAACCCCGGGCTGTCACCTTGCGAAGCATAATCGTCTGCGGCGAGAGACCGGAGTACCGGAGTCTGTCTATGGTCACGATAACCGAGATCTACAACAACATCCCCTGCCGGGAAGGGCTCACGGCGGACTGGGGTTTCTCCTGCCTGATCGAGGAGGCGAGCCTGCTCTTTGATGCCGGGGCAGAAGGCGACGTCCTCCTCTCCAACATGGAAGCGCTCGGCATCGACCCCGCGGGCATCAGGCGCCTCGTCATCTCTCACGACCACTGGGACCATAACGGCGGCCTTGAAGCAGTCCTCGCCGCAAACCCGGCGATGGAGGTCTATATCCACGATGCGTTCACCGAGGAGACGCTCTCGCTCATCCGGAAGTATACCGAACCACGGATCGTGACCGGCTGGACGGAGATCGGGGACGGTGTCGCCGTGACCGGCCCGCTCGGGACGGATATCAGAGAGCAGTCGCTCGCGATCACCGTGCCGGGCGGTTATGTGATCGTCACCGGGTGCGCACATCCTCACATCGGCCGGATCGTCGGGCGGGCCTCGGAGGCCGGGCCGGTTCTGGGCGTCATCGGGGGGTTCCATACCGTCTCCGACGAAGATATCGATGCGCTTGCCGGGGCGGCATACCTCTCGGCGTCGCACTGCACCGACCGGATCGCGGAGATCGCGGAGCGTTACCCCGACTCGTTCCGGCCAGGGGGCGCCGGGAAGGTGCACCGGATATAAAAAAGAGATTACGTTATCTTTTCTTTCTTTTCGGCATTATCGGTAATTACACAGGAATCGCCCGCAAACCGGATGGTGTGCTGCGGGTAGGGTATCTTTGAACCGCTCTCGTCGAGCGCCTGCTTGATCTTCCAGAGGAGGCTTGTCCTGACATCCCACCAGTTCCGGGCCGGCGCCCAGATGTGAGCGGTCAGGTTGAAACCGTCTTTCCCGAAGATGTTGACAAAGACCGACGGTGCCGGGTTTTTCAGCGCAAACGGGTGGGTCGCGATGACCTCCTTGATGATCCGTATCGCCTCATCCGCATCGTCCTCGTACCGGATGGTGATCGAATACTCAAACCTTCTGGCGGCGTTGTGGACGTAGTTCGTGATGTTGGAGGTGAAGACCGTCTCGTTCGGGATCCGGGTAAAGATCCCGTCGTGGGTCTTGACGATCGTCGAGAGGATGCGGATGTCCTCGACAGTGCCGCTGACACCGGCAACGTTGATGCCGTCGCCGATCTTGATCGGGTGCTCGAACATGAGGAAGAGGCCGGATATCAGGTTTGAGACGACGCTCTTGCTCGCAAAACCGATGACGAGACCGGCGATGCCCCCGGCAACCATGAGGCCGGAGAGATCGACGTTGAGGTATGGGAGGGCGACGATGAGCACCCAGATGAGGATGATGTAGTAGATCACCTTTGCGAGCAGTTCGCGCTCGTTCTTGGGCAGCCGATCGGCAAGAGCCCTTTTGATGTTCAGCGCGACAACCTGGGCGATTCCGATGCCTATGAGGAAGATGACGGTGAACCAGAAGAGGTCGCCGATGGATATATCGCCGACACCGACCGGAGTCTCAAGGAGGCCGACTAGCTCGATCATCAGGACAACCCCCATTCCATAAGGTATCCGTGGCTGATAACCGGGATCTTGTGTGTTTTGTTCAGTTCGACGGATCGCGTCATGCCCGGGATGAGTGGTGCGTCGGTGAAGTTGGTCTCCGCGCGGGATGGGGCGACGATCTTCATCGTGGCGGTAGCCGCCACGATGTCGCCGTAGTAGATCTTCATATCGAGGCTGTTGAAGACGACGCGCGCGACCTCAGCCCACTCCGTGGCGGCGTTCTGGATGGTGAGTTTCATCACCCCTATGGAGAGGCGGTCGACCGGGGGGATCTCCATGTGTACCGCGCTCCGGTACCAGCGGGCAATGACCCCGCTGGTCGGCGGGCCGTAAAGCGTATACTTCTGGGTGCCGAGACCGAAGATGTCGAGCACCTCGATATCTTTTGCTGTGTTCAAGAAGACGCCGATCTCAACGGGGAACTCCAGGTAGATCGTCCGGGTGAGGCCGGGCTCAATGACCATCGGGGGGAAGTCGATCTGGAAGAAATCTGTGATCGATTTTGGGAGGTTGACCGGTTCGACCGGGTTGATGATGAATTCACCCGTTTCTGAGGCCAGGAGACGTTCGAACGTCTCATCCCGGCACCTGCGCCGGTAGGTGAGAAAGCCGTTTTTTCGTTCGGTTTTGATCAGGATGTCCCCGTCTTCGTGGCAAAATGTGTCCTTATAGCGCCCGAACATGACTTATAATTTATAAATACACAAATATTAATCTACACGATAGACGTGATCCGCCGGGTCTGCGTTCCGATACCGGGCTTGCGAGAGATGAACCATCATGGATGGTTGCACGGATGTCTGGCCAGAACGAATTTGTTGCTGGAAATCCGACTGGTTTAAGTCGAGACGATCCCGGAAGATTTAAATACTAAATCCTATTGAAAGTATATTTTCCGGGAGATATATAGGCATCCTTTTAAGCGGTAATTTCAGATATTTTTCTCTGCGCACATACTCTCAAATGACGATGTGCAGGGATTGCCCCATCAAC
>JAAZGM010000198.1 GCA_012511245.1 Methanomicrobiales archaeon
ACCCCTTCGCGCCCGACCCCGATGCTCGCGGTCACCCTCGACGGCCGGCCGAACGCGAAGTCGCCGACCCCGATGACCGAGAGGCCGTTCACCTGCCCGACCCTCTCCCCCTCGGTCTCGATGAGGAAGATCCCGCGCCGGATCGCCTCCTCGATCTTCTGCTCTATCAGGTTCGAGCGGTAGATCTTCTCCTCGATCGCCTTCGTGACGTGTTTCCTCTCGATCTGGTCAGAATCGTCGCCCGCCGCATAGAAGTTCGCCTCCCTGACGAGGTCGGCGACCACCGCGAACCGGGTCGAGAGTTTCTCCTTATCCGCGGCAAGCCTCGACCCGTACTCGATCACCCGGGCGATCGCCCCTCGCTCGAGGTGGCGGAGATTCTCCTCCCGCACGAGATTGCAGAGGAAATCGGCGTATTTATTGGTGTTTTCATCGTTTCGCTCCATCACGGTGTCGAAGTCGGCCTTGACCTTGAAGAGCTCCTTGAAGTCGGGGTCCATCCGGTAGAGGAACTGGTAGATCATCGGCGTCCCGACGAGGGTCACCTTGATGTCAAGGGGGATGGGTTCGGGCTTGATCGTCTTTGCCGTTATGAACCCCATCCGCTCGCCCGGCTCCTCGATGACGGCCTCACCGGTCTTCAACGCCGTCTTCAACCCATCCCATGAGAGGGGGGCACGGAGGAGATCCTCGACATTGAGGATGAGGTAGCCGCCGTTCGCCCGGTGCAATGAACCCGGTCGGATCATCGTGAAGTCGGTCGTGAAGATGCCGAACTGGACCTCCTTCTCGATCTTTCCAAGGAGGTTCTGGAACGTGGGGTTCTGCTCGAAGACCACCGGTGCGCCTTCCACCGTGACGTTGTCGACGACGACGTTCACCTCGTACTTCCGGAACGGAGCCTCGCGCATGAAGGCCTGGAACTGAGGCGGGATACCCTGCTGCTCGGGGAGACCGAGGAATATCTGGATGTTCTCGAGGATATCGTTCTGGACGGCGTCGATGTGTTCGGGAACCTCCGTAACACCGGCATACTTCTCCTTGAGTTCGGCGACGAGGTTTCCTATCGCGTAGAGGGCGATGTCGTGGTTTAAGTTCGTGACCGCCTCGGCTCCCTGCCGCTCGATATCCTGCACCTGCCGGAGCGTGCCCCGCAGTTCGGTGTTGAGGGCGTCGCGCCTGTGCAAAACCTCCGCCCTGACCTCTTCGGGGAGGTTGATGAACTCCTCTTCGGGAACCGGCTGCCCGTTGATAACCGGGATGGTCAGAAGGCCGATCGGGCTCATCTGGATGACGAATCCTGCTCCCTGGGCTTTCTGGTTGATCCGCGCGATGAGTTCTGTCCTGTTCCTCTGGAGCGATTGAAGCGTCTCGTCCCGTTGTTTAGCATACTCCTCGCTCTGGAATGCCCGGGGGAGCGCCTGCCGCACTTCTTCGATGAACCGTCTCATATCCTCCCGGAACTCCATGCCTCGCCCGGCAGGAAGGGCGATGGCGTTGGGTTCATACGAGTTCTCGAAGTTATGGACGTAGACCCAGTCGCTTGCCCGGGGCTTGGCCTTCGCGAACTCGTCGAGCAGGCTCTGGACAGCTCTCATTCTCCCGGTCCCTTGAGCGCCCGCGGTGTAGACGTTGAACCCGGCCTCCCGGATATCAAGACCGAACCGCAGCGCCCGGAGCGCCCGTTCCTGACCGATGATCTCCTCGAGCGGCCGCATCTCCTCGGTGCTGGCGCACTCCACCTTTCCCGGTTCGTAGGCGTTCCGGTACTCCTCAATGTTCAGGGGTTGAATCATCACTCTCACCAGGTTCCTTGCAGCTTGCACCGCTGGGATGTCACCCGTCTTAAAAAAGGTTCCCCGCTCCGGGATCGGATGGTACGATAGGTGGTTTTACTTCCTTTCGCGCATATGTGTAGTACGTTTGTATGCAGTCATGCGTATACGGGGCTGCATAAATTTGGTGATATCATGAGGATAGCAATTGCACAGGACGGAAACAAGGTCTCCGAACACTTCGGGCACTGTGAGTGTTACGCAATATTCGACGTTGAGGATTCGATCATCTACCGGCGCGACGATCTCCCGAGCCCCGGCCATGAGCCCGGGAAGCTCCCGGTCTTCCTTGCAGGGCACGGTGTCAACCTGATCATCGCGGGCGGGATGGGGCCGCGGGCAGTCGAGCTCTTCCATGGGAACGGCATACAGGTTCTTCTCGGTGTCAGTGGGAACACCGACTACGTGGCGCAGGATTATATTGCCGGCCGTCTTACACCCGGGAAGAGCTCCTGTCACCATGAAGACGGTGACGAGTGCGACGGGCATCACTGAGGTGGTGCACTACCCATAGTATTATGCTCATATGAGTAAAATTCACCAGAGGTGTATACAGAATGATTGTTGGTATAACGGCACGTGCAGCAGGCACGGATGCCCCTGCCGAGCAGCGGTTCGGTCGGGCACCTTACTTCGTCTTTGTCGATACGGAGACGGGGAAGGCGGAATCGGTTGAGAACCCCCTCATCGACGCTGCGGGCGGGGTCGGGCCCAGGGCGGTCCAGTTACTCTCGGAACACGGCGCAACGATCCTCGTCACCGGTCAGGTCGGCGGAAACGCCGCCCGTGCACTTGCAGCAGGCGGGATCAAGGTATATGCCTACAGTGGCAACGGCAGCGTGGCCGATGCCCTTGCAGAGTATACCGCCGGGAATCTGCAGCCGATCTCCCTCGCCTGAAGCGGGGTCCGGCATGAAGATCGCGATTGCAAGCGGCAAAGGCGGGACCGGAAAGAGCACGGTGGCGGCGAACCTCGCCTGGGCGCTCGCCCGCTCCCGCGATGTCGTGCTCGTCGACTGCGATGTCGAGGAGCCGAACCTCCATCTCTTCTTCCCGGCCGCGGCGACGGATGTCCCGGTGACCGCCCCGGTCCCGGAGATCGACTCTTCAAAGTGCAACCTCTGCGGGGAGTGCGGGAAGTTCTGCCGGTTCGGGGCGCTTGC
>JAAZGM010000199.1 GCA_012511245.1 Methanomicrobiales archaeon
AACAAGAAGATCCGCGATGCGCTCGATCTCCCGAAAGATCCCGATGACGGTGAGGCAAAACCAGGGAAACGCCCGGCAAAAACACGAGGTGAACACCCATGAAACAGATGAAGTACATTTCGTTTACGAACAACCCCGACGCAAGATCAGCCCTGGTTGAGTGGTGGGGAGGACTGGATCGTGCTCGCGGAGATCGGGCAGCCCTCCGACGCTGCCGAAACGTCCAGGAAATCGCGTTTGTTCCGGCGTTCCACCGGTTGCGCCATGACCTTTCCCGGATCGCCCCTGTGGATGCCGAAAAACTTGCGGTGGTGGCCGGAGTCCTTTCACACGTCAGGAATAATGACTATTCGCTCCGGTTCGCGCAGCAGATGGCGACATCAAAGGACGGTGGCGATCGCGCCCGGGTGAGCGGACTGCGTTTCCGGCGATTGCTCAAGATCGAGGAGCGCGGCGACCTGTATGGTGCGTTAATCCGGACAGTTCGGCTTCTCGACGGCTCTGTGAACATCGCAAGCCTTGCGGATGGAGTCTACTGGTGGAATGAGATGACGAAGAACAACTGGGCTTTTGATTACTATGACAGAGCCCCGAAAGAACCGTAATTATCAGAAGGAGGAATTATCATGAGTGAATTTATTCAACTGCACATGCTCGTATCGTACCCGCCGTCGAACCTGAATCGAGACGACCTCGGCAGGCCGAAGACCGCCATGATGGGCGGCGCACAACGCCTGCGCATATCGTCGCAGAGCCTGAAGCGGGCCTGGAGGACATCGGATATCTTTTCTGATGCGCTTGCCGGGCACCTTGGCATTCGGACAAAAGAGATAGGAACGCTTGTCTACCAATCCCTGACATCGGGTGTCGGCCTCTCAGAGATCATCAAGGGCACTAAAGATGTGTCTGCAACGTTCCAGCCAGTCCCTGAGGAGAAAGCCCGGAAATGGGCATCAGAGATCGCCGGTACATTCGGGAAGCTGAAAAAAGGCGATGATGCCCTTGAGATCGAGCAGCTTGCCCACTTCAGTCCTGAGGAGATCGGCGCTATCGGCGCACTGGTCGAAAAACTTGCAGCCACCGGGAGCGACCCTGATGAGAACGACAAAAAACTCCTGGTAGAGCGGCACACCGCTGCTGATATCGCCATGTTCGGTCGTATGCTGGCGGCATCTCCGGCTTACAACACGGAGGCGGCGGTGCAGGTCTCCCACGCAGTCACCGTGCATGCGGTTGCAGTTGAGGACGACTACTTCACGGCAGTCGATGACCTCAACCGGGGCGACGAAGATATGGGCGCCGGGCATCTCGGTGAGACGGAGTTCGCATCCGGGCTCTTTTACCTCTACGCCTGCATCAACCGCGATCTCCTGTGTGAGAACCTCGGTGACGATGAAGCACTCACCGCGGCCTCGCTCCGCGCCCTCGTCGAAGCAGCGACGAAAGTTGCGCCGACCGGTAAACAGAACAGTTTTGCGTCGCGGGCGTACGCATCGTATCTGCTTGCCGAGAGAGGGTGCCAGCAGCCCCGCTCGCTCTCGGTTGCGTTCTTAAAGCCGTTGCAGGATGCCGATCTGCTCGGAAGCGCCATCAGGGCTTTGAAGGAGACTCGCGACAGGATGGACGCCGTGTATGGGAAGTGCAGCGACGCCTGGTGCGATATGGATGCTCACGCCGGCGAAGGAACGCTGCAAGGGGTTCTGGATTTCGTGGCGGGTCAACATGCGTGAGTTCCTCATATTCCGCCTCTATGGCATGATGGCATCGTGGGGGGATATAGCGGTCGGTGAACTCCGCCCGATCTCCGATCATCCGTCCCGATCCGCGATCGTCGGGTTGCTTGCGGCGGCGCTCGGGGTCCGTCGTGACGAAGAGGAGCGGCTTTCTGCTCTCTCGAACGCCTGCCGGGTGGCGGTCAGGGTAGATGCGCCTGGTGTGCTGCTTCGGGATTATCACACATCCCAGGTTCCACCTGCCGGAAAAGGGCGGAAAAAACACTCGTTTGCCACCAGAAAGGAGGAACTGGCGATACCTCGCGAGAGCCTCTCGACGGTGCTCTCCACGCGGGATTACCGATGCGATGCCGTCTCGACGATATGTGTCTGGATCGGATCGGGGGCGGCTCCCTGCTCGTTGGGGGAACTGGCAAGCGCCCTGAACAACCCGGTCTTCGTTCTCTATCTCGGGAGGAAGTCCTGCCCGCTCGCCCTCCCGGTGCATGCACAGGTTGTTTACGGTGAAAATCTCGCGACCGCGCTCGTATCAGCGCAGTTCCCGGATGGTGAACTGTTGCAGGATCTGCTTCATGATGGCGATCTGCGGGTATTCTGGGAGGGAGATGAAGATGCAGGGATCCCTGCAATCCAGACGACCGTGCGCTATGACAACCCGCTGAACCGAAAGCGGTGGCAGTTTGGGAGCAGGAGCGAGCATTACGGTGTCTTACGGAGCGAATTGCCATGTATTTGAGCAGGATACGGCTCCGACCGGATGCGGCCGGGAAGCGTGAGTTCTGGCAGATGATGGGAAGCGAGTACCAGGCGCACCATATGGTCTGGGATCTCTTCACCGACGGTCCCGAGAGGGAGCGGGACTTCCTCTACCGGATGGAAGAGAGCGAGGGGATGCCCACGATCTACGCGGCCTGCGAGCGTGAGCCGGTGAACCGGGGTGGGATGTGGGTGATCGAGACGAAGCCCTATGACCCCGTCCTCCGCACGGGACAGAAACTTGCGTTTGTGCTCCGTGCAAATCCTGTCCGGACAAAGCGCGACGAGAAAGGGAAGCACCATCGCCACGATGTGGTGATGGAGGCAAAGACCCGGTTGAAGCAGCAGAATAGGCCGAGGGAGAAATGGCCACTAGAGCCGGATATCGTTCAGCAGGCGGGGTTTGCGTGGCTTGCAACGAAGGGCGAGGCAAACGGTTTTTCGGTGACAGAGGGTGACGTCCGCGCTGACGGCTATACCCAGCGGCGGTTCCGAAAGCGCAAGGGCCGGCACGATATCAGTCTCAGCACGATCGACTATACAGGCATCCTCACGGTCGTCGATCCGGATCTGTTCAGGACTGCCCTGTTTGATGGGATAGGGCCTGCGAAAGGATTCGGCTGCGGATTGATGATGGTGCGGCCGGCGGGTCGGTAGTGGGGGAGGACATATGCTCCCCCCACTCAAGCCGATCGCCATCAAGGAACGAATTTCCCTCCTTTTCCTTGAGAAGGGCGAACTGGATGTGCTCGACGGCGCTTTTGTTTTGGTGGATAAGAATGGGGTGCGCACCCAGATCCCGGTGGGGAGCGTCGCCTGCCTGATGCTTGAGCCAGGGACACGGGTCTCGCATGCAGCGGTTGTGCTCGCCGCCCGGGTCGGTTGTCTGCTGGCCTGGGTCGGGGAGGCAGGGGTGCGCCTCTACGCCGCCGGGCAGCCAGGAGGTGCGAGGTCGGATCGTCTGCTCTACCAGGCCAAACTTGCGCTTGACGAGGAGGCACGTCTGAAGGTGGTGCGGAAGATGTACGAGATCCGATTCCAGGGTCCCGTTCCATCGCACTACTCTGTGATGCAACTACGCGGGATGGAGGGTGCCCGGGTCAGGGAACTCTATGTGCAACTCGCAAGGAAGTATGGTGTCGAGTGGAAAAGGCGGGATTACGACTCCACCAGCTGGGGTAGTGGCGACCTTCCGAACCGCTGCCTGAGTTCTGCAACGGCCTGTCTCTATGGGATCTGCGAGGCGGCGGTGCTCGCTGCCGGGTACGCGCCCGCCATCGGGTTCATCCATTCGGGAAAGCCGCTCTCGTTCGTCTATGACGTTGCCGATCTTTTTAAGTTCGATACGGTGGTTCCGGTTGCGTTCCGGGTCGCTGCGGAAAATCCGTTCGATCCAGAGCGAGCCGTGCGGCTGGCGTGCCGAGACAGTTTCCGGGAGACGAGGCTGCTCAGGAAGATCATCCCCACTATTGAGGAGGTTCTGAAAGCGGGTGGAGTCCTCATGCCGGAGGCGCCTGAAGATGCGCTGAAGCCGGCGATCCCGGAGGAACGGGGGTTAGCCGATGCTGGTCATCGTGGTTGAGGCCGCCCCACCCCGGCTCCGGGGCCGGCTGGCGGTCTGGTTGCTTGAGGTCCACGCCGGGGTATACGTCGGGGATCTTTCGGTGAAGGTCAGAGAGATGATCTGGCGGCAGGTCGCCGCCGGGATCGAGGAGGGGAGTGCCGTGATGGCCTGGAGCACCAACACAGAGCAGGGTTATGATTTCACGACACTCGGGACAGATCGCCGCGTTCCGGTGGAGTTCGACGGCGTGAAGCTGGTGTCGTTCCTCCCCGTTGCCGGGGTAAGTTCAGATGGTGTTATTACTGGTGAGAGCAAAGTGAACAATATCGAATGTGGTTCGTTCGATAGTCAGGAGTGAGGCAGATGGTGGCGATGGATGGCTTTCTGGCTTCCCATGACGATTCTCTGATCCTGTGTTCAACTGAGTGGAAATAACCTTCCACTTTTACAGGTATATAAAGGGATGAGTGTTCCCCATGCACGTGGGGATGAACCG
>JAAZGM010000200.1 GCA_012511245.1 Methanomicrobiales archaeon
AGAGCGTCACCGTCTGCCCCGAGGAATCGACGATCTCGCGGGGTCTTCCGTCCCAGCGGGCGTAGACCCAGGCGGCGTCGCGGATCTCGTCCCGGCCGATCTCCCCCGTACCGCCCATATAGGCGGCATCGAGGTAGGCGAGGGCTGTCGAAGCGTATTCTCCGGCGGCGAGCACCCCGTCGCCGTCGGCGTCCCCGGGGATCGCCTCCGTTGCCGATGCCGGGGCGGCGAGGAGCAGGAGGAGGGCGAGAACGAGGAGAGGCCGCTTCATCGTCGACCACCCCGCCCGGCGATGAGGAGGGCGGCAACCGCCGCAAGAGCCGCGAACGGCGATGCGGCTTCCTGTGCGGGGGGCTTCTCGCCGCGGCTCTCCGTCTCCGTCTCGATGCCGTCGACCGCGACGTGTGAAGCGGCTATCTCCCCGTCCACTTCACCGAGGAAGTCCTCCCACACGCCGGCGATATCCCCGCTCCCGGAGGCGGGGGCCTGAACCTGGTAGGTTATATCGGTCTCGTTCATCACGACAAACCCGATCGACTGCCCTCGGACGGCGACCCGGTCGGCAGGGTGGTCGGTCCCCGCGAAGGCGTAGCCGGCAGGCAGCGTCTCGACCACCCCGCCGAGGTCGATTCCGTCGATCGAGAGCGAGACGGTAACGACCTCCCCGGCCCCCGGCTCAGTCGTGGAGAGCGTCCGGATGACCGGTGCGCCGCAGACCACGGCCGGGATGAGCAGAGCGAGGAGAAGGAGGGAGAGGAGACGGTTCGCCGGGAGGCTTATCATGGGTTCTCGTTTGTCGATCGGGTAATATGAATGTTTCTTATTGTGCTAACAAGTCTTAAGACGGGGTGATCTGGGGGATATCGGGATGCTCTCCGATAATCTGTGTGATGGTCGGCCGGGTTTGGGCGGGCAGACCCACCCTGGATCTGGTGAGAGGTGGAACTGTGGCGGATTTCGGGAAGGCATTGCCTCATGCATAGGTGATAGGAGGCATGCTACAGTATTGCCGAATACGATGGTTGCACTCGATCTTTTCAAGGGTCGCCAGAAGTAGAACGGTGAACCCTTCCCTACTTTGTCCCACCTACCTCAAGGTAGCCTCATCCGTTTCGGGAAGGACTTACTCACTAGAGGCATAGTATGCGTGCGAGGGATATAAACGGTGTGCAAAACCGCGGTAACAGCCCTGCGTCCCTGGCTCAGGGTAGGTTGAGCAGGTATCACGCTCCTCGGGGAGTACCAGCCGTGCACTCTCAATTCACGAACCTTCCAGCCCCCCGGCCAGAAGGCGGCGCACCTCCTCTTCGGTATAGCCGGACACTTTCCCGATCAGCCTCTCCACGTCGACGCAGTGCCGGTGCCGATGACGGAGATGTAGCGAACCCCGAAGTCACACACCCTCTCTTGAGCGCACGAGTTCCACACCGGTCTCGGTCTCGAAGCAGACCCGGCTGTTCTGCGAAAGAAAGATCGGTAGGGGTTTTCCTTCGGCGTAGACGAAGTTCATCGGCACCACGTAGGGCTCATCGCCGTCGACGAGCCCGATCCTGCAGATGAACGCCCCGCAAAGGGAGGGTCGATGATCTCCTTTTGCCTACAGCATCCCCTGCATCCCCATCACGACGAGCAGCATCGCCGACGCCGCCGAGAGCAGGAAGATCGTCACCGCCCAGACGACCACGAACCCGACGATCATGAGCGGACTCG
>JAAZGM010000201.1 GCA_012511245.1 Methanomicrobiales archaeon
GTAAACGAAATGTACTTCATCTGTTTCATGGGTGTTCACCTCGTGTTTTTGCCGGGCGTTTCCCTGGTTTTGCCTCACCGTCATCGGGATCTTTCGGGAGATCGAGCGCATCGCGGATCTTCTTGTTCCGGGGCGAAGTGAAGTTCCTGAGCATGCGCCGGGCCAGGGCTATATCCCGCGGGTCGGCAACGCCGATGAGATCGGCCTGGGAATAGGCCTCAAAGAGTTTCGTGGCCTCAGTGGAGAGGCTTGAGAGCCACCGCAGTTTCAGGGAGGTCATATCCTCGCCTTTCTCCATCGCCTCCCGCATCGCTTCCAGCACAGCGTAGAACTCGCTCTCGGTCTCCTGCCAGAACCGCGAGTCAACCTCGGAGATGTTCCCGCCTGCATCTTTCCGCTCTCCGAAGAGCGCTCTTCGGATGCAACTGCGGGTGCTTGCCGCAACAAGATCGGCGGCCTTGATCAGCGCCGTCACAGCCCCCTCGTAACGCTCACGGATTTCGTCGCCGACGTGGATCAGCGGCATCATGCTCTCGTTCCAGCAGACCACCTTCATGTTGTCCGTCTTGTAGCCAAACGCCCATAACGGAGCTGAACGGCCGAGATAATCAGTTAGATACCGCTGTCGTTCATTCCGGAAGACCTGAACCGCAAGAGCCGGCTGTGTGCGGCTCTCAGGATCGTTCTGCACGAGTCCGAGCCAGTTCCGGTATGATATCCCATCTGCCTGCCCGTGCTTTGGCAGGGGTTCTTCGGCGTTTTTTGGCTGGTAATACGGCGTGAGCGGGTGTTTCCAGGCCCCTTTGTAGTTCACTCCTCCATCCTTCGTGATATACCGCGAGATGAGGGCATCCGATGTGCACCCGCAGATGTCGCACTGTCCCGGCTCCATGTTGTCCAGATCGATCCGGATCCTGCGAGGCATGGCGAAGAAGATCTGCGCCGGATGGACATCGATGGGAGCCGTGACCTCGTTCCTGGTGCTTGTACGGGTCGGCCCCATCCAGGGAAATTTATCGGAATCCGCGGTTTTTGAGGCGTTTCCGAGGTTTTCAAAGAGATCCCGGGGAAGAACGTTCAACCAGACGGTCTCCCACAGGGTTGTGCCCGTGACCAATGTGGTAAGCGGCCCCCCACCCCGGAGCGACGTCCGGTGCCCCCGGCCGCCGGATGGGGCATTCGTCTGGAGCGTAAAGAGCGCCATCGTGCAACAGGTCTGGCAGATGCGCCTGACCTGCCCCCGTTTCAGGAAGTGATCGGTGTTCAATTTCAGCGTCTGCTCCCCCGGCATCTCCATGAGCAGCCGGTCCACGGGGCTCTCGACCCCTTCGCTGAGATCGTAGTCCTGCATGAACCGTGGTCCTGCGCCACCAACATTGAAGGCCTGAACATACGGCGCAAAAGCGGTTTTCAGTTCGTCAGGGGGAGACGGTTCTTTGAATCCTTTCCTCCAATCCCGGTTGTCGCCGGGAGGAATTGCCGTCTGCACAAGGCCGATGAGAAACTGGATGAGTGCCCCGTTGAAATCAGGTCGGGGTGCATCCAGCCGGATTGCAGGCTCGGTTCCCCCGGTGATCTCCCAGGGGGCGATGGTCTCCCGTGTCCCATCCCTTCGCATGACGGGTAGCCATGGATCATTGATGAGGTTGATCATACGTCTTCACCTGCATTGTCCAGCCGTCTGGTACCGGTCAACGGGGTGATGAACCTCTCACGCAACTGGAGGAGACGGATGCGGCAATGACATTGAATCATTCATGGTAAAATGTCTTATATTTTTCCATCCGGACTTTGTGGTGGGTCCTCCAGGCACCTTCGGCAAAATTTCATGCCAAATAGAGAATCAAGGCTGTACGAGGGGATGTTACCCCCTCCCATCCCGGATCTGCAGACCGATCTCCGGATCGTAGGTGACGATCACCTCGTTCCCCTTTCCGTTTCGTGCGCGCCCTTCCCATGACCCATCAGCGGTCAGAACCAGGGGAACAAACACTCTACCCTTCCCTTTCCCGGGCAGGAGCGGCTTTACACGCTCGCTCTCGCACTCATCGGCCGGAGAGCTATGTAGGGGACTCGCTATCAGGGACTCCCGGACTGAAACCTGACTTTTTGCCCAGGCCCCTTCTCCACTTTCACTCCAGGGCTGGAATCCAGTTCCCTCCCGGCGAGCCAGCACGACGATGATGCTCGGTTCGCCGAGCCGCGTTGGTGTCCGGCTATCGTCCTCCCACTGGCCGTGCAGATCTACATATCCCGCCTGCAATTGCAGCGCATTTATCTGTGCCAGCGCTGCATGCCCCCGATCTTTTCCGTCAGCCTGTATCTCCCAGAATTTGAGTGCATCAGGAACGGACGCCTGTGCCTTCTCACCAAAAACACCCTCGATCAAAAATCGGGCATCATCAGGCATCACAATCTGCCCCTGGACGGCAAGCAGGCGGGCGGTGAGCCAGAGCTGCCCGTGTTTCTCATATACCCGGCCAGCTCTCGGGAAGATGCTCGTAAACCAGTCTCGTGGTGGAACCTCGACGGGAGGGGGAGAGAGGACAAGAAGGACCGGTGTTGCAGCAGCCCTGCCCTCTCTCTCCTGGTGCCGATGCAGCCTTCCAGCCCGCTGGATGATCAGGTCGATGGGTGCAAGGTCCGTGACCATCGCATCGAAGTCGATATCCAGCGACTGCTCGATAACCTGGGTTGCTATCAGGATCTTCCCCCTGCGGTCAGCATCTGTGCTCCGCTTCCCGAACCATCGCAGTACATCATCCTCGATCCGCTGGCGATCCTCGACGGTGAATCGGGCATGGAAGAGTTTGACGTGTTCGCCACCCCACCGGTCAACAAGACGCCGGTAGGTATCGATAGCATCGATGACGGTGTTCCGGATCCAGCAGGCGCACCGGCCTTCCCGAAGGGCACGCTCAAGGTAAGCCTCCACATCAGCCTCATTATCGGTGAGTTTGACTGTAACTGTCCTCCGGGAGAGGGTGTTTGCCGGTAACGCTATCTCATCTACACCCTCCGGGGAGACTATGGTCATCAGGGGAGGGTCAGCCTCCTGCACCGGTGGTGCCGATATCCCGAGACCTGAGCAGTAAGCGGCAACGAACCGCTCGCGGAGCCTGCCCGGAAGTGTCGCTGAGAGCAGGATCGTGCTGCTGCCGAAGGCTGCGTGAAACTGGAGCAGACGCTCAAGGAGGGCGTTCATATACTCATCGTAGGCATGCACCTCATCGACGATGAGCACGTGGCGGACAAGGCCGAGCAGGCGGAGCGATTGGTGGTAGAGCGGCAGCACGGACATGAGCGCCTGGTCAACGGTGCCGACGCCGACATCGGCAAGGAGGGACTTCTTGCGGTTATCAGAGAGCCAGGCGGCACATTCAATCGATCCTGCTTCACCATCGGAGGAAAATGTCTTTCCATCGATCTTTGGGCCGATGGATTGGCGCCAGAGGCTGGAGAGTTCCCGCGCGCTGTGTGCCAACAGAAGCGAGGGATGTTCACCATCCTGGTATAACTGCCGGTATCTCTCGCCAAACCGGCGATACATGCCGTTTGCGGTTGCCATCGTTGGCAGCCCCATGAAGACGCCTTCTGCCGCCCCCTGCTCCATAAGGCGATGCGCCATCGCAAGCGCGGCTTCGGTCTTCCCGCTCCCGGTGACATCCTCGATGATGAAGAGGTAGGACCCCTCGGCCAGCTCGTAATCAGCGACGGCCTCCTGCAGGGGTGTCGGGGCCGCGTTCTCCGGCAGAAGGGATGCTATCCCCGGGAAAGGAGCGACTGCTGATGGGAGGACGCCTGCTGCATCGACCGCTGCCTTTGCCCGGGGGACGGCATAACGCTGCCAGTACTCTGGAAGGGGCATCACATCCTGGTGATACCGGAATATCCCGGCATCTGATCCTATCCAATCGCTCAGGACGATCAGCCCGGCGATCAACCATGATATGCGGGCAAAGATCTCGCACAGTTCGGCCGAGTACCGGATAGGTTCATCTGGAGGCTCCGAGAGGAAGAGATCCGCACAGGCCCGGGCGAACTCGCCGATCGCCTGCTGATCCGTTGGGCTGAAAAGTTCGGAAAATATGCCGTCGTCGGTGACGGGTTCCCCATGATGGCCGGCGGACGCCCGTATCCACGGGAGGAAGAGATCATCGAGGTCACATGGGTCTTCGTCAGGATCCGTTCCAAACCAGCCTTCGCTTCGCGCCCGCGGCCATACCTCCCGCATAAGGGCGAGCATGCCCATTATCGTGTGACGGTGACTGTATGGCATGCGGCAGATAGTGCCCTGGAGGTGTGACTGGAGAGCAGGGTTGATACCCTGGAACCTCCCGGAGAACTTCCCGATATCGTGGACAGCAAGAAAAAATGTGATGACAGAGCAGACATACTCGCTTCGGAGAGGGACCGCCCCGACAATCCTCCGGAGCAGTTGTGGATCTCTCTGTATCAGTTCGCTGCCGACTGCCGCGACGTCCAGGCAGTGGTAGACGAGGAGATGCCACACAAGACCGTCTTCTGTGTTGAATTTACCCCAGTAGCGGTAGATACCCTCGGGTATAGGCGGGTTCATAGTGATGAGTGTTCATGTGTGGGTAGGGGATGATAGGTCTATCGGTTTGAAAAGGTTTAGTTTGAACACGTTCCCACATATGATGCTACAACCCGGGCGTTGTAATGAGAAACTCACCTGTTCGGGCAGATCTCTGGATTGTAACAGTGGTATGCCTTTCCAGAAATCATGCCGGCCAGAAAAAAGTGGCGCTGTTCACCGACAGCATTATCCCCACAGTATGGGGAACCAGAACGATTTAAGAACCATTCTTTGTACAATGTCGGTTCATCCCTACACAATAGGGAACACCCTTAATATTATTAGCTTTCAGATATATATCTGGCTCGTCCCCGACATCCGGTTTTATATCCGTCCTTCCACCCCCCCTCAAACCCCCCCACAAAACAACGCCTGCCCGACAAAATAACAGATCCCGCCCACGATCGCCGCCGCCGGGATCGTCAGGACCCACGCGGCGAGGATCTCCCTGACAACGCCCCACTTGACCGCCGAGTAGCCCCGGGTTGCGCCGACGCCCATGATCGCGCCGGTGATCGCGTGGGTCGTCGAGACCGGGACGCCGAAGATGTTCATCAGCGAAAGGACGCCTCCAGCCGCTGTCGATGCAGCAAACCCCTGGTATGGCCGGATCCGCGTGATCCGGTTAGCCATCTTATCGATGACCCGCCATCCGCCGAGGAGCGTCCCGACGGATATCGCGAGCGAAGAGACCAGTATCACCCAGAGCGGGACGGAGAACTCAGATATCAGGCCGCCGGCGAGGAGCAGCGCAGTGATGATGCCCATCGCGTTCTGGGCGTCGTTGCCACCATGGCCCATCGCCTGGAGCGAGCCCGAGAAGATCTGGAGCTTCCTGAAGAGATCGTTCAGGCGTCGTGGGGGATAGTTGCGGAAGGCGCAGGCAACAAAGGTGCCGAAGGCAAACGCGGATATCAACCCGAGTGTGGGGGAGATGACGATGAAGATCAGGATTGCAAGGATACCGTTGACCTTCAAAAGTCCCATGATGATAGCGGACGGGATGATCAGCGTCACACCGATGAGCCCGCCAAGAAAGAGGTTCCACGGTTTGAAATCGCCCTTCCAGAGCGTGATGGCACACGTGATGATCGCGCCGAGGATTGCGCCGACGGCTCCGTAGATCACGACCTGTTCGATCATCGTAAGAGGCGGCCAGAAGACCGCGCCAAACCCGGCGGCCGCGATGCCGGCACCAAGGAGCCCCCCGATCAGGGCATGACTGCTGGATACAGGGATTCCCAGATACGAGGTTATGAGAACCCAGAGCACCGCGCCGACCATGGCCGTGAAGATCATCGGCGGTGTGAGAAAGACGGGATCGACGAGCCCACGCCCGATGGTCGCCGCAATCGCTGTGGTGAAGAGGAGGGGGCCGAGGAGGTTGAAGACCCCGGCGAGGAGCACCGCCTGCAGGGGTGTCAGCGCCTTGGTTGCGATGATGGTAGCGATCGAGTTCGCGGCATCGTTCAGGCCGTTCGCGAAGTTGAAGAGCAGCGCGAGCAGGATGCCGAGGATGATGATCGGGTCCATAACACTCAAGTGTGTCTGATGGCTATATCGCTCAAGACGTTCGCGACATCCTCACACTTATCGGTCGCTATCTCAAGGTTCTCGTAGATATCCTTGAGTTTGATGATGGTGATGGCATCCCTCGTCTTGAAGAGATCCATGATGGCATGACCGAGGACGTTGTCCGCGATGTTCTCCAGGCGGTTTATCTCGATGCACCGTTCCTCGATCAGTTCCGGGTTCTTGATCGTCCGGATACCTGCAACGGCCCTCTCGATCTCGATGACGCTGAGCTGGATCAGTTTTGCAAGCTCGATCATCGAGTTGTCGGTCTCGGCGATGTCGTAACTGTACATCTGCTGCGTGGTGCCGTCGATGTAGTCGATGATATCGTCGAGCGCTGACGCAAGGCGGGAGATCTCTTCCGGCTCAAGCGGCGTGATGAACGTCCGGTTCAGCTGCTCGTAGATCTCATGTGTGATCCTGTCTCCCTGGTGCTCGATCTGCTTCATCTGGTAGCACTTCTCTTTCACATCCACGAAGTTCTCGACAAGTTCGACGAGCAGATCAGCTGCAGAGACGACCGTCTGGGCCATCCTGTCGAAAAGATCAAAAAAAACCTTATCCTGAGGGATTACCCATTCCTTAATGCCCACGATGATCGGTATAGCATTTTTCAGTCTGGGGCTATATAGCGATCGGTCAGGTACCGCGCATGATGGCAAATCGGCGCCGGTATAGATCCTGAATCCCATAGCGGACGCATCAGTTGATTCCCGGGCCAGATCACGCTTCACGCGCCCCATCGCCATGCTGGTGTGCAGCCCGGAACAGCTCCGGGCGCCTCCCCCTCGTCCTTATTCGGAGATCTTCACGAGGTTATGCCTGATGAAATCGATATCCGCCTCCGTTGCCGCCACCCCATACAGCATCGTTCCATACGTCGGGCAGGGTTTCGTGAACGGCAGCAGGATCCTCCTTTTCTTGTTCTGAACGCCGATGAGCATGGGGGTCTTTAGCAGCATCCGGATATCCCGGAAGACAAAGCCTGGATGCACCTCATAGTACTCTTTGCAGTGCTTCTGCACGTAGGCGTTCACCTGTTCAGGTGTCACATCCATGAGGAGCACCTGCCCCCCGAGGTTGTTTACGCAACGCGATGCCATTCTTAGAGAATCTGCATCTGCATGGATACATCTTACGGTGCTGCTTGCACCGCAGATATCCGCCCGATCGCAGGGTGCAGGATCCCTGTGTGGATAACCCGGCAGGTTCATGGGGCGATCCCGGTCCGCTGCTCCGGCGGCCATCGTTGCGTCTTCCTACACCTCGCAGACCCGTCCGAACCTGCAGGTATGTGTATGCTTCAAACCATCCCGATCGAGATCCGTACTTCTGTGGTTTGTGTGGATCTGCTGGTCCATCTGACCATATCACGGTGCAGACCGCTGCCAATCAGCCTATCGTAGTATGCCGCTGACATAGTTGCAAGCCTCGCCTGAGAGGTGCGGGGTAGTTGACTTAATGCCTGCAGCCATCAATAATTCTTACAGTGAAGCGCGAACCGGCAGTAAAGAAAGTCCTCTACTGGTGCGACCAGTGCAACGTCCCCCTCATCGGGCGCACCTGCGCCTGCGGGGCAGAGATCCGGGAGATACCGCTCCTGCAGCCGCACGATGTCCGGCCTGCCCTCGCGGCGGATATGGACGTCATACGAAACCTTCTTACCGAACGGTTCGGTGACATACCCCTGCCCCGCGTCGTGCTCCTGAACAAGACCGGCGGCGTCGACCGGGCAGACCTCGTGATCGCCCATGGCGACCGGTTCGGCTGGCTCACGTTCGACCCGATCGAGCGGAGGTTCAGCCTTGATATCGCTCCCGAAGCGCTCCCACACATCCTCGCCCATGCAACGCGCGGTATCGTCGATCTCGATGCCGAGCCTGCGGTGAACGCTCATAAAGGCCGCCTCGGCGGAAAACAATTCCCGCTCACGTCCCCTGTGCCGAACGGGACGGTCATCGTCTCCTACAAGAACCGATTCGGCACAGGCATCGTCAGGGACGGGCAGATCAGGGTGAAGGAACTCATCCCCGTCGAGCCCCGGACCCAGCCCGACCCCGGGTGGGACGAAGTGATCGAGAAGAACCGCTACCACCTGAAGAACCTCGAACGGAACGCCATCCGCACCATCAAGAAACACATGACCGCAAGGCCGTGTGCAAATATATCGTTCTCCGGCGGTAAGGATAGCACCGTCATCCTCCATCTTGCACGGAAAGCAGGGATTGAGGATGCGTTCTTCATCGATACCGGGCTCGAACTTCCTGAGACAGTGGAGTTTGCAGTATCGCAAGGCGTTGAGATCATCCGGAAGGGCGGTGGTTTCTTCCAGGAGATCGAGAGATCGGGGCCGCCGGTGAAGGATCAGCGGTGGTGCTGCAACCTCCTGAAACTGGAGCCTCTGAAACGGTATCTCACCGAGCTCGGCCCCTGTGTCACCATCCAGGGGAACCGGTGGTATGAGTCCTGGAACCGGGCTGATCTCGATGAAACGAGCCAGAATCCGGCAAACCCCCTGCAGTTGAACGTCTCACCGATCCGGAACTGGCGGGCGCTCGAGGTCTTCCTCTACCTCTGGTGGCGTGAGGTCCCCATGAACCCGCTCTACGAGATGGGCCTTGAACGGGTGGGCTGCTACCTCTGCCCGGCGGCGCACGAGAGCGAGTACGAGACAGTCAGAAAGATGCACCCGGAGCTGACGAATAGCTGGGACGAGTTCCTTATCGGGTGGGCGGAGAAGAACGGGTTGCCGGACGCCTATCACCGCTGGGGGCTCTGGCGGTGGCGGGTTCTGCCCCCGAAGATGCGCGAGGTCTGCAGGGACCGGGGTATCGCCATGAACGACGATTTCACCCTGCGGGAGGCGCTCCGGTCAAAAAGGAAGGCCGAACGGCGGCCGTGAAGAGTATGGATATTCATGAACCTGCCGCGCCGGGAAAGACCGGATCCGTTCCGGATGAGATCAGGAACGACTTCCCGATCCTCGGCGGCATCGTCTATCTCGACAACGCGGCGACGACCTTCTCGCCGGAACCGGTGGTGAGGGCGGCGGTTGAGTTCGAGCACCGTTGCCGGGCGAACGTTGGCCGGGGCGCCCACCGACTGACCCGGATCGCGACGCAACGCTACAGGCATGCCCACGAGAAGGTGGCCCGGTTCATCGGCGGCGAGTCGGGGGTGACGGCCTTTACGAGGAACGCCACGGATGCGATCAACATGGTTGCGCAGGGGCTCACCTGGAATCCAGGCGACCGCGTGGTGACCACCATCCTCGAACATCATTCAAACCTCCTCCCCTGGAGGGCGCTTGCGAATCAGGGAGTTGTGCTCGACGTGATCGGGACCGATGCCGACTACGTGCTCGACCTCGCCGCGCTTGAGGCAGCCCTGGTCGGGGGCGGCGTCCGGCTCGTCACCGTCACCCACGCTTCAAACGTCCTCGGCGTTACGACGCCCGTTGCGGAGATCGCGCGACTCTGCCGGGAGTACGACGCCCTTCTCCTGGTGGACGGCGCGCAGTCGCTCCCGCACATGCCGGTGAACGTCGCGGACCTCGGTTGTGACTTCCTCTGTTTTGCGGGGCACAAGATGTTCGGGCCGATGGGGACCGGCGTCCTCTGGATGCGAGACCTCCTCCTCGAACCGCCGATGCTCGGCGGCGGCATGGTCGCGAACGTGACCGCCGAAGGCTACGTCCCGGCGGAGGGGTACCAGCGCTACGAAGCCGGAACCCCGAATGTCTGCGGCGGGATCGGGCTCGGCATCGCCGTGGACTACCTCACGGCGATCGGGATGGAGAGGATCCACCGTCACGAGGAGCGCCTGACCGCCCGGCTGATCGCGGGCCTCTCCGGGATAGACGGGGTCACGGTCTACGCCGGGAAGAAACCCGGTGCCCGGATAGGTATCGTCTCGTTCACCATCGATGGTATCCACCCGCAGAAGGTCGCACAGATGCTCGATGAGGATGCAGAAATCCTTGTGCGCTCAGGGCACCACTGCTGCCAGCCGCTGATGGAGCACCTGAACCTCCCGGAAGGGACGGTGCGGGCGAGCATGGCGGCTTTCACGACCGGGCAGGAGATCGATCTCCTGGTTGCGGCCGTCGATGAGATCACACGGGGTCGGTGA
>JAAZGM010000028.1 GCA_012511245.1 Methanomicrobiales archaeon
CTGCACCATACCCTACCTCCTCTACCGCTCCTGGGACCTGAACGCCCTCGCGGAAGGGGACGAGGTGGCGGCCGGTCTCGGGGTGCCTGTCGAACGCTCGATGATCGTCTTCATGGTGATCGCCTCCTTGATCACCGCGGTGATCATCTGCTTCACCGGGACGATCGGGTTCATCGGGCTCGTCGCCCCGCATATCACCCGGATGGTCATCGGAGGAGATTTCCGCACGCTCCTTCCCGCTTCCGGCCTCGTCGGGGCTCTCCTCCTCCTTGGTGCCGACAGTATCGCGCGGAGCGTCCTTGCGCCGCAGGTAATCCCCGTCGGGATCGTGACCGCGTTCCTCGGCGTGCCGTTCTTCATCTACCTCTTCATGCGCCGGAGGGATGCCTGATGCCCCGTCTCTCGGTTGAAGACCTCTCGTTTGCCTACCGCGACCGCCGGATCCTCCACGCCATCACGTTCTCGGTCGGCGCGGGCGAGGTTCTCGGGCTCGTCGGGCCGAACGGGTGCGGGAAGACGACACTCATCCGTTGCATCGACGGGATGCTCACGCCCGGCGGAGGGAGGGTGAAACTCAATGGGCGCGAGATCCGCACGATGCACCGGCGGGAGGTCGCGCAGGCGATGGCCTACGTGCCGCAGTCGGCCGGGAACCGGACCTCCGCGACGGTCTTTGAGACCGTCCTGATGGGGAGGCGGCCTTACCTGAACTGGACGGTATCCCGGGAGGATGAGGAGAAGGTGATCGCTGCGCTCGACCTCCTCGATCTCGGGGGCCTCGCGCTCCGTAAGATCGCCGAACTCTCCGGCGGGGAGCGGCAGCGGGTGATGATCGCCCGGGCGCTCGTGCAGGAGACGGGAGCGATCCTCCTCGACGAACCGACGAGCAACCTGGACGTCTGTCACCAGATGGCCGCCATGGAGGTCCTCTCCGGGCTTGCCGGGGAGAAGGGGCTCTCGATCGTCGTCGCGCTCCATGACCTGAACCTGGCCGCCACCTACTGCCACCGCCTCATGGTGATGAAGGACGGGGCGGTCTACGGCTACGGGACGCCGGATGAGGTGCTCACCGAGGAGATGCTCAGGTCGGTCTACGGCATCGAGGCGGTGGTGAAACGGGATCTTGAGGCGCCCTACATGATCCCGGTCAGGCAGGGCAACCTCCGGGGAGGGGCGTAAGACCCCCTCTCATCCTCAGAATGGATAACGTCTTTTCGATCTCCTGACCGGGTGCATCCCTCTATAGCCAGGAAAGACCGCGTTCCCCACAAGATCGACTCACTCATTGATCACGGTCGCCCTTTCCGATATCTCCTCCTGAGCCCACGCTTCCAGATGAATATAATTGCATGCCCTTCCCCCCTCGTTGCCGCATTCCGGGATGGATCGTCACGGGTTTGGAGGTATAAGGGTGCGGGGTGGATCTACGCCATTCGCCTCTTCACCCGGGCGGCGATGAGCATGGCGGTGACCGCAGAGAGCGTAAGGAGCACGATCATGTTCTGGTCGGCCGTACCCACGATCATGATGAGGAGGATGGAGGTCAGGGGGGCGCCAAGAGCAAATGTGAGGGCGGCAGCCTCGACGCAGAGGACCAGGATCGCAACAGGGGTGCCGGGAAAGACAAGGCTCAGGGCAAGCCCTACAAGCGTGGATGAGAAGATTATGGGAAAGAGTGGGCCGCCGATGTATCCACTCTTGAACGAGAGGGAGAGCAGGAGGATCTTGGCGATAGCCATGCCGAGGAGCATGACGGCTCCGAATCGGGCTGGATCGGCGATGATCCCATGGATCTGGGCTTCCCCGGCGAAGAGCAGTTCGGGGATGGCGTAGCCAACGGTCGCAATCACAACCCCGGCGGCAAGAACGCGGGTGAGAACTGCATCCCCGAACACCCGATCCATGACCTTTCCGGTTGCCTGCATGGAGACCCCGGCAAATATCGCGAGCAACGACCCTACGATGCCGAGGACGATCGCGTAGAGGACATAAACCGGCAAAAATTCGCTCATCGGCTCGAACGGGATGCTCTGGGCAAAGGATGGGAAGCCGATGAGCATATAGAAGGTGAACCCGATGGTGCCGGCGAGGAGGTTCCAGGTGAGGAGCCGGAGGGCATTTTTATTGCCGCCGACCTGAAATTCAGTGGCGAACACCCCGGTGAAGAGGACGCTGCCGATGATGCCGTTGAACGCCGAGGCAAGGGCGGCTACATCAAACCCGAGCGCAGCCGAAGGCGATTCGATCCTGAATCTCTTCCGGAAGAACGAGGAGACATACATGAGGAGGACGGTGATGGTCCCTTCCGGGCCGACGCTTGCCCCGGAGAGGAGTGAGAAGAGTGATGAGAGGAATGCGCCGGGAAACGTTCGGCCATCAGGATTCGCGCCTCCTCCCTTGAGCGAATCCGTGAACCCCTCGTGGATCACGTCGGGAGCGTGCAGGTACTTACGGGAGAGGCCGACGAGCAGCGAGAAGAAGATCACCCCGATCGGGATCGCCCAGGGGCTGGCCACCAGGAGGCTGTCTTCACCCCAGACTGTCCTGTTGAGCAGCGCATAAAGGCTAAGGTAGGCAATCGTGAAGACAATGGCGATTACAGCGATGAAGACGACCTGCCAAACCCTGAGATCCACGGTGTCGTCCGGTAATCCCGGCGACGCCGGATCTTCGGCGGATGCTGACATGGGAGGCACGATATGCTCATATCATCTTTTCAAGTAATTTACTTTGCGGTTTAGCCCTCCGGGCATCGTATCGGGGCCACCTGTAAAAAAGGGCATGGTTTCATCGCTCCGGATAACCGTGCAGCCGGCGCCACCCTTACACCTAAAGATCATTCCCCGGACTGTTGTCCGGAATAACTCCTGTCAGGGCCTCGTCTCGACCGCTTCCTCCCGTGTCGAAGCCGTCATGGCTCCGGCTGCCCTCGTCCTGCGCTCCAGGACTACTTCAGAACGCTCCTGTATCCTCTTCGCCCCCCTCGCCCCGGATCAATGATATCCCCTGAAATAGGGCGGCGCTGAACACCCTGAATCCCTAAAATGATCTGCACACCACGCCCGGGATCCGGGAGTGCAGATCTTTTGCCGGAATGAAGGGGGCAAGACCCCCATGGTTTATCAGCATGCACACCTATGCGCACTCGATGCCTCACTTCGACCTCTTCTTCAAGACCGAAGAACTGCGGCAGAGGCTTGAACCGCACCTCCGTCTCATCCCGCCGTTTTTTGAGTTCACCGTCCGGACGGGTACCCCGGAGGTCCGCTACTTCGACCAGAAGGACCCGATGTGGAAGGGGTTTCCCTTCCCGGTTCCTGACGGAGCCGTCTACGTCTTCGACGACGCAATACCTGCCCGGGCGCTCGGGGGCGGGATGCAGAACCGGGCGAGCGTCCGGGTCAGGCGCGAGGATACGGATGATGAGGTGCTCATCCTCCGGATCTGGCATGAGATCCTGCACGCGGTCGGGCAGCCGGCGGATGATATGACTCCCCTTGCAGGCGAGTGGCAGAGTGTCTCCGATCGCCTCATATGGGCGGCCTGGCAGTCGCTCTCCCGATCGGTCGACGTACCACTCTGGCACCGGAAGTTCTACACCTGGCTGACAGAGCGGGCGGCGAGCGGGGCGGGGGGGCGGTAGCAGGCTACCGCCATTCGAGGATGATCCACCCGGTTGTGCCCTATGGAGTCCCGGCCAGATCCGGACAGAAGTGGGAGGAAGAGTAAAGTGGCGCTTTTTATCCTATCCAGGGTGGAGCACGGGATCACCCGCCCTGCGAGGATGCTATTGCGCTGCCAGCAAGACCAACCCCTCCCCTGACCATATGGCGGTGGTAGCGCGGAGAACACAGGAAGCACGTCCTATGTTTCCGGTCGCATGTACACGGGATCACTTCTCCCGCCGGATGACCCTTCCAAAGGAGAACGGCGTCGGGCGGGGGAGGGTTCCTGGAAATGTTCCTTCCGCTGCCCGCCGGATATCCTCGATCGAGTAGAACGCCTTGGGATTGAACTCGTGGATGGCGTTCTCGACATCGCGGATGTTCTTGCGCTTGACCACCGAGAAGATCACCTTGCCAGGCCCCTGCTTGCCGTGGGCATCGAGGACGGTCACCCCGTAGCCTGCGGCCCGGAGGTAGTCGATCAGGTTCGTAGAGTCGCGCTGGGTGATGATCCGGATGATCGCAAGCCCCATCGCCAACCGCTCCTCGACGAGCATCCCGATGTAGTTCCCGGTGGCGAACCCCGCCGCATAGGCAAAGTAGTTGAGAGGGTTCGTGAGGTTCTGAAATATCTGGCCGACGGCGATGATCCAGATAAAGACCTCGACAAAACCGAGGATGGGAGCGACCATCTTCATCCCCCGGGCTACAAAGATGATCCGCATCGTCCCGATGGTGACGTCGCAGATGCGCGCGAGAAAGATGAAGATCGGGATAATGA
>JAAZGM010000202.1 GCA_012511245.1 Methanomicrobiales archaeon
ATCAGTTCGACCATGCCCAGGATCACCTGGAGCGGCTGGCGGATATGGTCGCCGAGGACCGCGAACTGCTCGATGTTCCGCTCGATCTGCTCGAACGCCTGCTGCCGGAGATGCTCGTTCTGTTTCCGGTCGGTGATATCCCTGCCGACGACGTGAACACCGATCACCGACTGGTCGCGGACGATCGGCGACTCGTTCAGTTCGAGGTAGGCCGCCGACCCGTCTCTCCTGTAGAACTCGATCTCGAGCCCCTCGACGGGTTCTCCCCGGGCAACCCTCTTGCGCCCCTCCTCCCATGCGGGGAGTGACGAGAGAACAACGAAGTCCTGGCACTTCCTCCCGAGGAGCTCCTCAGGGATATAACCGAGGATGCGGGTCACCGCCGGGGAGACATAGGCGATCCCGCTCTTGTGGTAGCAGGTGTAGATCACATCGAAACTCTGCTGCGCGATCTCCCGGAACTTCGCTTCGCTCTCCTGGAGAGACTCCTTCGCCTCGAAACGTTCGATCGTCCTCCCCAGACGCCCGGTAACGGTATCGAGCAGCGATCGCTCTTCGGCGATGAACGGGTCTCCATCTTCTCCGGGCCTCTCGCAGAGGTAACAGACCTCCACCATGCCGACCGTCTCGCCGTAGGCGACGATCGGCGATGTCTGCCGCCAGGGGGTCTCCCGGAACCCCTCCGTCTCGAACTCGCGGCCGTATACCGTGATCCTGGCGACGAGATCCTCCGGGAACCGCCATCCGGAAGGAAGCGCCCGAGTTACTGCAGAGAAGATCCCGTCGAGCGAACATCCCGACTGCTCAACGATGCGGGAGACCGTATACAGGAGAGAGAGTTCTTTTATTCGCTCATTTAAGTCATGTGTCCGCTTCCGCAGGGCATCCTCCCCCCGCTTCTTTCCGGTGATATCCCGGACAACGACCGCGGCCCGGGTGACGGCACCCGACGCATCCCTGACCGGGTAGAGGACAGTGCTGTACCGCCTCCCCTGCCACGTCTCTTCGAACCGCATGGGCCCGCCCGAGTCGGAGACCGCTTGCAGGCGCGACCGGTATATCTGGACCATATCCTCTGAGAACAACTCGGTGGCGTTCTTGCCGATGAGGTCTTCCCGGCTCCGTGAAACGTGCCGGAGCAGCACATCGTTGGCGTCGATGAAGTGACAGTCCACATCCACGAGAGCAATCATATCCGGCGGGGCATTGAGGAGGGCGCGGGCGGTCGCCTCGCTCTCCCGGAGTTTGTCCTCGGTGCGTTTCCGGTCGGTGATGTCGTAGAGTTGCTCTACGATGAACGCCACCTCGCCCCTCTCGTCGAGGATCGGGCTTGACCGGCACTCCAGGTACCGTCCGAGTTCAGGCACGAACCTCTCCACGACCTCTCGCTTCCTGCTCGCGACCGCAAGCCTCGTTGCACAGGCCGAACACAGTGTTCTCCTCCCGATGAGTTCGTAGCACTTCCTTCCTGCCACATCCTCCGGCGTTATCCCGAGCATCTCGTAGCCAGCGCGGTTGTAGCGCAGGATCGTATGGTCCGGGAGCTGGATGCCGACGATATCGCCGAGGTTCTCAAAAAGTCCCTCAAGCAGGGTGTTCGCCTCCGCAAGACGGCGACGGGTCTGTTCCTCCCCGGTGACATCCTGCCAGGTGACGACGGCGCCGGAGACGGCTCCGTTCGTGATGAACGGCGAGGCAGATACGACGACGTGAAGATCCTCAGCGCCGGAGTCGTGGATGGTGTACCGGCACGACGTGAGCCGTTCTCCCCTGAGCGCCCGGCACCCGGGGTGGTCATCGGGCGGGACCGGTTCGCCGCCGGGGTACCTGAGCGACGCCCCCCCTTGTCCGAGGAGCGCCCGGGTTATTCGGTTTTTTTCATCCGGATCCGCCGTAATCACCCCGCCACCAGCATCATAGACGATCCCCTGCCTGGCGATGGCGGTTAGGAGGGCGTTGCGCTCAAGTTCTGCACGAGCGGCGCGGGCGGCGAGATCGTGGTTCTCGCTGAGCAGTGCCGTGATGCCCGCCGTGAGCCTCTCCCGCAGCCGGTCTTCGAGGGCGGGAGCGGTGTCTTGCAGCATCTCGAAAAGGTCAATTGGTAATTCATCTCGAAGATTCGCCATATATCACCCCGGAAATTATTTCTGCGCTCCGATCTCTTCTTGTTCTGTATGTCCGTCCAAAATGCGCATATTTATGCTCTGATCAGTTACAGGATGCTTCTGTCAACCCTTTCATGAAGAGCTCCACCCTGCAGGGGGCTGTGTGAGACGAACAATAAGGCCATGAGTATAATTTTGATCGAATAAAGCGGTTGGCACTGTAATTCTTCATCGAGGGCTGGGTAAGAGGGAGCACAGCGGCGACCAGAACATAGATATCCGATACGCGCACCTCCATGATACGGCCTGATATGCCGCCGGGCGGCATGCACCCATAGCCCTCGATATCGGGCCTGTATTCCTCTTCACCGCACCGGCATCATGCACTCCGTTCCCGGCCGCCCTCTGGTACGGCGAAGAGCACCTCCTTCTTCCCGTTACCCCGGCGCCGGTGAAGCCCGGCATCATCGAGATCCGGCTTACCACCGCCATGATCGGTGTTTTATCCTGCACGTTCGATCTTCCCTGTGCCGACAGCGTCTTCGAGGCGGTTTTGGGCCGGACGGGAACGGAATTTTCCTTCTTCCTGTCGGTGCCGATGGCATCCTGATGTGAGATGGCTCTTCATCACCATCCTCATCTTCGGGGTGCCGGCGGGGCTGTACCCCCTATCAAGCCCTCCCCGGGGTGCAGAACAGTATAAATACCCGGGATGCCTCATACCGCCATTGCGTCGGGCCTGATCGGCATGAAAGAGTCCACAAAGTTTGCGTTCGATATCAGCTGGGTGTTCGTCAGCCAGATCGTCACCCTCGGTTCAGGCTTCCTCTTGAACATCCTGCTGAGCCGCTGGCTCGGCCCGGGGGATTTCGGGCTGTATACCCTGACGCTGACCCTCTTCACGATCTCCACGCTGGTTGCCGGCCTTGGTATCCCTGAGACGGTCGTAAAGTTCGTCGCCGACTACAAGACCGATCGCGAGCAGCGGGATGCCGTTGTCACCGCCGGGGTCGTCAACGCCCTCCTGCTCGGAACCGTAGCCGGGTTCATCCTCTTTCTTTTTGCAGGAGAAGTCGCAGCGCTCTTCTCGATCCCGGAACTCTCCGGTCTTGTCCGGATAGCCGCATTTGCCGTGCCGCTCTCGATCCTGAACACGACCCTCCTCGGCCTCCTGAACGGATTGCGGGAGATGCGGTCTTACTCGTTCCGGTTCATCATCCGCTCGCTCCTCCTGGTCGTGCTTGTGGCGGCCTTCATCCTCATGGGGTTTGGCCCTGCAGGAGCGGTGACGGCGCTGCTGCTCACCGAGGTCGGGACGCTTGCCTTTGTTGCGATGGTCGTTCGCCCGCACTTCCGGCCATCGACCCTGAACCATCGTGAGACGACAAAGAAGATGCTTGCATTCGGGAGCAGGATCTTCATCGCGAGCGCAGTCTACCTGGTGAACACCTACACCGACACCATCCTCATCGGCTACCTGCTGACGGAGACCGATGTCGGCCGGTATGCGGTTGCGGTCGCGATCGCCCGGGTGGCCTTCCTCTCGCTGCCGGGCTCGATATCCACGGTCAACTACCCGGCGATATCGGAGTACTACAGCAAGGGTCTCACGGATGCCGTCGAGGCGGTGATATCCCGGTCGGTCCGGTACAGCCTCGCCCTCCTCTCGATGACGGGCCTCCTCCTCATCTGCCTTGCCGGTCCGATCATCGGGTTCCTCTTCGGCCCCGCCTACCTGCCGGCCGTGCCCGCCTTCATCGTCCTCGTCTATGGGATGATCGTCTTCGGGGCGGTATCCTCCGTCGGCCCCTCCCTCAGTGCCATGAACCGGCCGGGACTCTCTTCAAAGGTGAACATCCTGGTCGCCGGGGTGAACGTCGTTCTCGACCTGATGCTCATCCCCCTCTTCGGGATAACCGGGGCGGCTGCCGGCACGGCCGTATCGTGCACCCTGCTTGCGGTGCTGATCCTCTACATCCTCCACCGGGTCTTCTCTGTGCAGGTGGAGTCCGCGATGATCGCAAAAACCTTCGGGGTGTTCACCGCGTTCCTCCTCGCCTTTTTCCTGCTGCAGGGTGCTGTTCACCCTTATGTGCTTCTGGCGGCTTTAGCCGTCCTATACGGCGCATATGTCTACCGGGCGGTGCTGACGCCGTTGGATAAGACCGAGATCTCCGGCATAATCGCGCCTCTGTTCGGGCGTGTCACACTCCGGCGCCTCAACGGGCGGTGATGGTGGAAGGAGGCGTTCCGGTCCCGGTCAGCCTCCTCAACTGTTCGATACCGCAGCTCAGGGCATGGACAAGATAGTAGTTTGACTCCCGCCCGCTCCCGGTGGTCAGTCCGGCCCTGAGCGCCTCCTCGAGATCATCCCCTGCAAAAGTAGTCACACCCCTCCCGATCTCCGCATACGTGTGCGCATCGCTCCCGCCGGTCGCCCCCTTCCCGCAGGTGCGTGAAAGCCTCGTCGCGCGGGCGTTGGCGGATGGGCGCGACCTGCTGTTGAACCCCTCGATGAGATCCACTTCCCCCGCAAGGTGTCCCGGAAACGGGTATTGGCGGTAGGGGTGCGCCAGAACCGCAAGACCACCCTGGGCATGGATCTCGGAGACCGCGTCATCGAACCTCCGCGCTACAATCTCCTCTTCAAGGAAAAGGCCAATGAGATCGCCGTACTCCGTCCGGATCTCGGCACCGACGATCACCGTAACATCCCCGTCTCGACCTGCGTTGCGGGCGAGAAGGCCTCCCCGGATCGTCCCGTGATCCGTCACCGCTATGGCGGTAAGCCCGCGCTTTCGGGCAACCCTGACGACCTTCGCGGGATCCATGAGCGAGTCTGGGGAACACCGGGTATGGATGTGCAGGTCGGCAAACACCCTCTCTCTACCCCGGGACGGCCTCTTCGATGGCGGTGCAGATGTACTCGACATCGTCGTCGGTCATCCCCGGGTAGAGCGGCAGCGTCATCTCGTGCTCCCCGATGAACTCGGTCTTCGGGAGCGATCCTCGCGTATCTCCAAATAGCCTCTGGTAGTAGGTGAAGAGATGAACGGGAGGATAGTGGACGCTCGTCTGGATCCCCCGCTCCTTCAGTGCTGCCTGGAGATCACCCCTCACGAGATCCGCAGAGAGGATGACCGGGAAGATATGGCAGGAGGACTCCCCGCTTTCTCTCCCGGTGAAAGGACACGTTATATGCTCGATACCGTCGAGCGCCTTCCAGTATCGGGCAGCGATACGCCGTCTCCGCTCGTTGTTCTGTTCCAGGCGCCGGAGCTGGACGATACCGAGTGCGGATGGAATCTCGCACATCCGGTAGTTGTAGCCGAGATCGACGACATCGTAACTTGAACTATGCCCCCGGTGCCGGTCCCATGTCAGCGTGGTCATACCGTGTGAACGCATCGTCTGGATCTTCTCAGCAAGCAGATCGTCGTCGGTCACGATCATACCGCCTTCGCCGGTGGCGAGGTTCTTGTTCGCAAAGAAACTGAAGCACCCGATATCCCCGATCGCCCCGCACATCTGTCCACCGCACGTTGCGCCTACTGCATGCGCCGTATCCTCAACAACCCGGAGATCGTGATCGCGGGCGATCTCCATGATCGGCCGCATATCGCAGGCATACCCCCCGTAGTGGACGACGGTGATCGCCCGTGTCTTCTCTGAGATCTTTCCCTCGATCTCTTCCCACGAGACGTTCAGGTCATCTACTCCCCCAATATCGGCAAAGACCGGTCTTGCACCGCAGTAGAGGACCGAGTTTGCTGTCGCGACGAACGTGAGCGACGGCGTTATGACCTCATCCCCCGCACCGATGCCGAACACGGCGTGGGCGATATGCAGTGCTGCGGTCCCGTTCGAGACGGCAAACGCATGTTTCACCCCGAGATACCGGGCAAACGCCGTCTCGAACTCCTTCGTCACCGGCCCCATGGAGAGCCACCGCGACTGCAGGACATCGCGGACCGCCTCGTCCTCTTCGCTGCCCATCGCGATATCGGAGAGCGGAATCTTCCATGCCACCTCAACCGCCCCCGGTGCCGGACACCTCGTAAAACGGTGACATCTCGCTGTTCGCCTTCTGGTAATCGTCCACCCGTCCGATATCCAGCCAGTAGCCGTCGTATTTGTAGGATCTGACGGTCTCCCCGGCGGCGAGAAGGATACGGATCAGGTCGGGGAAGTCGATGTACTCATGCGGCACGATGTAGTCGAGGGCACGTGGATCGAACGCATAGACCCCCATGCTCACGTAATGCTCGAACCCCGGTTTTTCCGTGTACCCGGTGATCTTTCCGTTACCGTCGGTATCCACGATACCGAAATCGACAAAGTAGTCTCGCTTGTTCAGGGCGACCGTCGCAATCGCCCCGTTCCTGTTGTGGTAATCCATGAATGCAGAGAACGGTAAGGTTGTCAGGACGTCGCCGTTCATCATCAGGAACGGTGTGGAGAGGTCGTCCTTGATGAGCCCGAGACATCCCGCGGTCCCGAGCGGTTTCTCCTCCCGCGAGTAGGTGATCGAGAGCCCGAACCGGCTCCCATCGCCGCAGAACGCCATGATCAGTTCGGCCAGGTGTCCCACTGCTATCGTCACGTCCCGGATGCCGTGCTCCCGGAGCTGGTGGAGGATGATCTCGAGGATCGACTTATCCCCGATCGGCATAAGCGGCTTGGGGATGATGGTCGTGTAGGGTTCAAGCCTTCTTCCCTTGCCGCCGGCAAGAATAATCGCTTTCATGTCAGGTCACATACTGTCCAGGACTGTAGAAGTCCAGGTGCTCTCTAAACCATGCAATCGTCCGCAGGAGCCCTTCTTCAAGGGGCACGTCCGGAGACCACCCGAGGAGGTTTTGGGCGCGGGTGTTGTCGCACCACAGCCTCTCGACCTCGCTCTTCTCCGGCCGAAGGCGGCTGCTGTCGGTGACGACCTCGATCTCCCTGCCGATGAGGGACGCAACCGTCTCTGCTACGGCACCGATGGAGATCTCGTAGTTCGACCCGACGTTCACCGTCTCACCGATCGTCCGCGGCGATTCTGCGATGAGGATGAAGGCACGCACCAGGTCGTCGACGAAGGTGTAGTCCCGCGTGGTATGCGTCGCGCCGAGGACGATCTTCTCCTGCGTCAGTGCCTGCGCGATGATCGTCGGTATCACCGCCCGGGCGGACTGCCGCGGGCCGTAGGTGTTGAACGGCCGTATCGTGGCGATAGGGAGATCGAACGACCGGTAGAAACTCTCGGCCACCTTGTCGGCGCCGATCTTGCTCGCAGAGTAGGGCGACTGCCCCTGGAGCGGGTGGTTCTCATCGATGGGGACGTAACGCGCCGTCCCGTAGACCTCGCTCGTGGAGGTATGGACGATCTTCTCGACGCCGGCGCTCCGTGCAGCCTCAAATACGTTGAGCGCGCCGAGGATGTTCGTCTCGACCGTCTCCCGGGGATGGATGTAGGAGTACGGGATGGCGATGAGCGAACCCAGGTGGAAGATGACATCGACATCCCGGACGGCGCTGCGGACGGCATCCGCATCCTTGAGATCGCCCATGACGATCTGCACCTTCTCCCGCTGCTCGTCCGGGAGCAGACGCAGGAGGCCGGGATCGTTTCTTGAGTTGTAGCGGACGAACGCACGTACATCCGCTCCAAGGCTGGCAAGGTGCTCCGTCAGGTGGCTGCCGATGAAGCCGCCACCCCCGGTCACCAGCACTCTTCTGTCAGTCCAGTTCATCAGAATCTTCTCCTCTGAGCCCGGACATCCGCAGCGTTGCGGGCGGGCTCCTGATAGATACCACACTTCACCGTGAATCACCTCTCTCAGAGATCGGTTTTCGCCCGCGACCCGCATACTGGCGTGCGGCGGCATCGATGGGCTGTTGCAGGAGTTCGGGCATGGAAAGTGGCAAGATGGCTGGATTGTCTCTCATCGCCACTTCCCGGGGGATGGCGGGCGCTGCCAGGGTCAGTTCATCCCGGGGCAGCAGCGCCATTCTGTCGAGAAGCGCCCCCATCGGCATGAACGAGAACCGCGTCACGAGCATGATCAGTTTCTCAAGCGACGTCCGAACACCGTGGTAGGTGATGAAACGTGAGATGAACGGCACCTTCAGCGGGGGCGGCCCGGGGTAGATGTCGTGGGGGTGAACGTAGATGTTGGCCGGTCTCCTTGCGACAATCCTGCCGATGCCCCAGGAGAGAAACCGCTCCGGCAGGGCGCGGAGATAGAACCCGCCGGAGATGGGGATGTTCATGCCGAACGGGAGGACCGAGAGCGGGAATTCGACGATCGGGCCGTCGGGGTCGTGGATGGCGATGTCGTCCCGTGAAGGGCGGTAGATGCCAACAGGTGCTCCCGGTACGCCGTAAAGCTGGGTTTTCACCGGGAAGATGCTTGAGTCGTACTTGAATCCGTGCTTATCCAGGAGGTCGATCGCCCATTTCGTCCTGTTGTTCAGGGAGAACGATGGCGCCCGGAACCCGATCGGGTTGTAATCGGCAAGCAGTTCGAGGGATTTTTTCAGTTCATCCTCAAACTCGTCCCGGTTCATCGTGTAGAGCAGTCTGTGGGAGTAGGCATGGCACGCGATCTCATGGCCGCTACGATGAATCTCGCTAACGACCTCTGGATATTGTTCTGCAACCGCACCGAGAACGAAGAATGTCGCCCTGACATCAAATGCATCGAGTACTGCAAAGACCGGCCTCAACGACTCCCGAAATCCGTCTTCCCGGTCACACGGGAGGTAGTCCGTCAGGAACTCGTTGCACCACCAGAACTCGAGATCGATGCTGAGCGCGTTGACCCTCATCATCAGCGCCTCAGGACAAATCGCCACATCGCAGGATCGAATGCGTAACGTGCCGTGGCGAGCATGAACCCCATTGTGGGGCCCGGGTCGTGCAGCGAGAGGATATCGTCGGGTGTGCCGAATCGGAGGAACTCCCTGAGGTTCTGCCAGGTCTTCGGGGCGTTCAGGCACCAGAGGATGTCCCCCGGGAGCAGCCAGCGGCACCGAACCCCCTCCTGGTAATCTGCGGCCGGCTCGATATCGCCATCCATGATCATCCGGTAGAGGAGGTAGGGGAAGTCCACGCCGCTCAGGATCGAGAGATGGAGCGAGCCCCAGAAGCGGGGGTTCACTTCCATGAGTTTGAGGCTCCCATCGCGGGCGTCGATGCGGAACTCCACCATCGCGACACCGGACCACCCCATCGCCTTCAGGAGGCGAAGGGCGATCGTTGCAGCCTCGCGGGAGGTTTCATCCTTGACGGTCTCCCGGAGCGTGCTTGCACCGCCGGAGACCGGGTAGGAGCGCAGCCTCTTCTGGACGGTCACGGCACGCGGTTCCGACCGTTCATTGAGGAGGGTGTAGACCCCGAGCTCCCCACC
>JAAZGM010000203.1 GCA_012511245.1 Methanomicrobiales archaeon
GCGTATAACGCCATGTTACAGGCCGCAAGGGCACTTATGTTCTCAAAGGGCTACCGCCCGGCAGGAAACAACCAGCATGCCATGGTGGTCCAATTTTCCGGGCAGTTCCTCAACACTGAGAGCGTGGCCGCCCTTACATCGTGGTCTATGACATGGCAGGCACGGTCTCGCAACTGGAGGCAGAAAACGCCGTCTCTCGTGCGGGATCATTCCTCAGCGCAGTTGATGACCTTCTCCGCTGACGGAGATCTCGCCCTCCCTCTATCCCATGCCGATAGCAAAAAAGGCCGAATACCAACCATTTTCCCGCGGCGGCACAAATAGAGAACCACAACGGGGAGTCGTCCCCGGGTTCTTTCATGCCACGCTTCAACCTCAGCCCGTCTCTCATCGGCCGGTTCTTCTACCACGACTGCGAACGCTACCTCCGCTACCACGCGACCCCGGAGCAGGAACGCCCCGGAACCGGCATCCCGGCGACCACGATCGATACAAGCCCGGTGACGCAGGCCCTCCTTGATGCCGGCATCCGGTGGGAGGAGGAGGTTGTCCGGACGAAACTCGCGGGCAGGGTGAGGATCCCGGACGGGAATGGGCCGATCTCCGGGCGATCGTTCTCCATCGAGGAGAGTTTCAACCTCCTTCCCCTCCTCTCCCCGGGCGAGGCGATCTACCAGACGACCATCCCGGTCTCGGTCCACTTCCTGAAGGGCTACAGCCTCGATCCCGGGGTGCACCGGTTCTCCCCCTGCCGCCCCGACCTCATCCGGGCCGACGAAGAAGGACGCCTTGGCATCATCGACATCAAGGCAAGCGAAGAGCTCAGCGTCAGTCACCGGATCCAGGCGGCGCTGTATGTTCTGATCCTCGATCACGCCCTGGATCTGCTCGGCCTCGATCTCCCGGTCGACCGGAACCAGGCGGGGATCTGGCTCTACGGGGAGGACGAGCCGGAACCGTTCGATCTCTCCCTCAACAGGCGGGTGATCGAGGAGTTCCTCCGCCACCGCCTCCCGGGCATCCTGGCCGGACCGGCGAGAGACGCGCCCTGGCACCTCACGGCGCGGTGCGAGTCCTGCGAGTTCTATGCCCACTGTCGCGCCGAGGCGGAAGCCTCCTCCTCGGTATCACAGGTTCCGGGCCTCTCGTCCGCCGGGCGGCGCTACCTGCGGGAGGCCCCGTGGGACGGCGGGTCCCCGGTCAACACGCTCGCCGACCTCACCGGGCTCCTCCGCGACCCGGAGAGCGACCGCCACCTCGACAACTGCGGGTCGCTCGCCGGACAGGGCGATCGCCTGCGGGCAACCGTCCGGGCGCTCTCCACGGGGGAGGTCGTCCCGCTCGCCGCGACAACGTTCGCGCTTCCCGTCTACGAGGATATCGCCGTCACCCTGACGCTCCAGAAGGATCCCATCTCCGGCCGGGTATACGCACTCGGGTTCCGGCGGAGCAGGGGCAGGACGGTCTACGGGACGCCGTCTCATGAAGCGATCTACGTCGCGGAGAACCCCGGCGACTGCACCCGGGTGCGCCGGGAGTTCGTCCGTGCTCTCGCCGCGGAACTTGCGGTCGTCGACGACTACAACCGGGGTCGCGACTGGGCGGGACAGGAGTCGGTGCAGACCTACGTCTACGATACCTACGAGGAGGAACTCTTCACCCGGCTGCTCGACGAGGCGCTTGCCGACCCCGTGAGCGCCGAGGACGCTCTCAGGCTGCGGTTCTACTACCAGGACCCGGGCATCGCCCTCGGGACCAGCCACCCGAACTCATCCGTTCCCTTCCCGATCGTCGTCCTGACGCGGGAGATCCGGCGGCTGCTCGCGCTTCCCGTCCCGTTCGCGCTCCGCCTGCCCGAAGTCCTCGCGGCGATCCCCTCCTCCCGTTTCGCGTATGTGCTCGATCCCGGCTCCCTCTTCTGGAGCGAGCACGGCAACGCCATGAAGAGCGACGCCATCATCATGGCCTGGCACGGGAACCGGCCGGATGCCGTCGACTGGGTTCGGCAGGAGGTCTCGCGCCGCCTGCTCGCCGCGGGGAGCGTCCTCGACGGGCTGCGCGAACGGACGAAAGGGAATCTCTCCCGGTGGGCGGAGAAGTTCCAGTTCCCGGGCTCGTGGGACGCCGCGACGCCCGAGATCTCCCGTCTCCTCTTCATCGTGGAGTACGAATCGACGATGGGCGCTCGACAGGTGCAGGAACTGCGGAGCGGGCCGCGGGCGGCGAGGGTCAGAGACGGCATCAGCATCCCCCTCAGGAAGAGCGAGGGGAACTTCTGGAAGATGCTCGCCCCTCTGGACCTCGCGCTCTTCGAGCGGTCGCAGGCGTTCAGCTACCTCCTGGTGCGGGAGAACGAGGCGGGCGAGGAGGCAGAACGGGCGTTCGACGACCTCCGCTACCGGGCGAGCCCGAATCCCGGGAACAGCGGGGTCTGCTTCGCAAGGGTCCGCGACACCATCGCCGACCGGACGGCCGGGGAGATCAGGGGGCTTGTACTGGAGGTGACCTGCCCCCGCGGCCATGCCCCCTTTGCCGAAGGGAACCTCGCGGTGCTCCACCCCCGGTTCACGGATTTCACCGCCCCGCGCTCCATCGATCGCCTCCTTGCTCTCGACGAGCAGCCGGAGAGCGCCTTCATCCGGCTCCTCCGCGACCCGCGAGGGTTCGCCGCGCCGATCCCTGAGTCCGGTGAGGTCGCCAGCGATGCTGAGCACCTCGTCCGCGATGCCGGGTTCACGAAGAGCCAGAACGCCGCGTTTTCCCACGTGGCGGGGAACCGGCTGACCCTGGTCTGGGGGCCGCCCGGAACCGGGAAGACGCACTTTCTCGCGACGGCGCTCCTCGCGCTCGTCAAAGCCCGACGGGCGCACGGGGAGCGGATCCGGGTCGGAGTTGCGGCGTTCACCCACGCGGCCGTCGAGAACCTGCTCGTCAAGGTGCAGGCCTCGGTCGACGAGTTCGGCCTTACCGCCGGCCTTCCGATCTACAAACTGAGAGAGGTCCGGACACCCGGCGGAGAGCGGTCCCTTGAGGTTCTGGCCCACGACCGGGCGGAGACCGTCGTCGGCTATCCCGCCCTCCTCCTCGGCGGGACGGTGCACGGTTTCGCCCGACTGGAGAAAGCCCTCCCGTCTCTTGACCTCCTGATCGTCGACGAAGCGTCGCAGATGCGGGCGACGGAACTCGCGATGGTGCTCCCGATGCTCGGGCCGGGTGGGCGGCTCGTCCTCGCGGGGGACGACCTCCAGCTCCCGCCGGTCATCCAGGGGGCGTATCCGCCACCGGTTGACGGCCTCCCCGGGCTCGAGGACTCCGTCTTCGCCTACCTCCGGCACCGCGACGACCCCTCCCGCCCCGTCTACACCTGCCAGCTCCAGGAGAACTGGCGGATGAACCGCACCCTCTCGGGGTTCCCGGCGGAGACACTCTACGGCACCGGGTATATCCCCGCAACCGACGCGATAGCGCATCAGCGGATCGCCCTCGCGCCCGCCCCGCCGCTTGAGGAGTGGGTGGAGTGGGCCATCGATCCGGCATACCCGCTCGTGCTCTGCGTCCTCGAGGGCGTCCGGACGACGGTGGAGAACCGGGTCGAGGCGGCGCTGGTCGCCCGGCTCGCCGGAGCGCTCCGGGAGAGGCTCGTCGATCCCGGTTCAGAAGAACCGTATCCGGCGACGGAGGACGGGGATTACCGGTTCTGGCGGCACGGCCTCTTCATCGTCAGCCCCCACCATGCCCAGATAGGCGCCATCAAGACCGGGCTTGATGGGGTGCGGGCCTGGATGTATCCGCCGTTCGTGGACACCGTCGACAAGATGCAGGGGCAGGAGGTGGAGAGCGCGATCATCAGTTACGGCGTGAGCGACGTCGAGACCGCTCTTCGCGAGGCCGAGTTCATCTACAGCCGGAACCGCCTGAACGTATCTCTGACCCGGAGCCGGGCGAAGTGCGTGGTATTCCTGCCACGGCCACTCCTGGAGCCGCCGCTCGAACTGGTGCAGAACGAGAAGGCAGCGGCGGGGTTCCGGCATATGCTCGACCTCCAGGAGTTCTGCCGGGCGCACGGGGAGGAGCGGACGTTTGAGATCGATGGGGAGGGCGGCGTCCGGCTCACGGTGATGCGGGCGCGGGTGGAGTGAGCGGGCTCGTCGGGCTGTGCTGTGAGAACAAGAGCGTTCTAACGGCATCCTGCCCGAAAGGAGAACCCTTCGCATTTATAGGGGCTTAAATCCTGAGCTTGATCAATGAGATTGGTGTTGAGTCTGTAGAAAATCCATACACGGTTTTCCACCTGATATCGCCACGCACTGCCCCCGCCCCCCCGGGGTGGGGGAGGAGCGCGAAGCGCGGGCGGGGTGGGGGCGAAGGGAACAGTTCTCCAATCTGATCCAGAGCGCCAGAGATGGGCGTTGGAGACAGGGGGGATGCTCCCTCACCACGAGCCGCCACCTCGCACCTTCGATGCTCGAACTCCGCTCCTACGGAACGCCGTTCCCCCTTACGGTGATATCCCCACGGTCCAGCGTATCGGGACAATTGGGGGATATCAGGAGAACCAGGAAAGATTGGGGCTCAGGCCATCATCTTACAGAATATACGCCCAACCTATTTTCCCCCTGTCAGACAGATACTCTACCGTGATCGGCAGCCTCGACCCCGACCAGAACGACCTCGAACGGCGGCTCCTCGAAGAGACCCGCACGCACGGCCCCACACCGGAGGCCATCGACCTCTTCCGGGATCTCATCCTCTCCTGCTACCGTGCCCATGGCCGCGACCTCCCCTGGCGGCACACCACCGATCCCTACCGGATCCTGGTCTCCGAGATCATGCTCCAGCAGACGCAGGTCGAGCGGGTATCCGTGAAGTACCGGGAGTTCATCGAAGAGTTCCCGGACTTCGAGAGCCTTGCCCATGCCCGGAGAAGCGAGGTGCTCCGCGCCTGGCAGGGGATGGGCTACAACCGCCGGGCAATCGCGCTCCAGGAGACCGCACAGCGCGTGGTGGACGAATACGGCGGCAGTCTCCCCGCCGACGTCGAGACGCTCGCGACCTTCCCCGGGATCGGGAAGGCGACCGCGGCGGCGATCTGCGCGTATGCGTTCAACATGCCGGTCGTCTACATCGAGACGAACATCCGGCGGATCTTCATCCACTTCTTCTTCCAGGACCGGGAGGGCGTCCGGGACGACGAGATCCTTCCGCTCGTCGAACTGGCCCTCTACCGCGAGAACCCGCGGGAGTGGTATAGTGCGATGATGGACTACGGCACGGTGCTGAAGAGACGGACGGCAAACCCGAACCGGCGAAGCGCATCCTACTCCCGGCAGAGCCGGTTCGAGGGGTCGGACCGGCAGATCAGGGGAAGGATACTCGCGCTCGTCCTCAAAGAGGGAACGGTCACGGAGAAAGAGATGATCCTCCAGCTCTGCGAAGAGCCCGGAAGGGTGAAGAGGATCCTCGGTGACCTCGAACGCGAGGGGTTCGTCGCCGAGAGCGGGGGCGCGTATACCTGCCGGTGAGGGGCAGCCCGATCACGGGGCGACGAGTTCCAGCACCGGCGGGATGAGCGCCGCGCTGATGGCATGGCAGATCCCGTTCGTGCAGAACGCATCTGCTTCCACAATCGGGACACTGTTGATGGTGATCCCCCGATCGGATGACCGTATGATGAGGTCCGTCCCGAGGTTCGACCGCACGGCGGCGATGCTCCGGAGATCTTCTGATCTCAGCAGGCCCGGCGCGACATGATAACTCGTGATGAGGAGGAGTTTATCCGCATCCTGCCGGATCTCGTCCATCCGATCCTCTGGAACCCTTGAAAACGCCTCATCCGTCGGGACGAAGGCCGTGAACGGCCCTCTCTCGCGGAGCATCGGCTCCATCCCCGCAATCCTGACCAGATCGAGGAACACACCAAAGTTTCCGGAATCCTCCAGGGTATCGATGATACACTTCATACCGTTTTCTCCACGTGCACCACTAACCGTGCCGGATCACTTATACGTTCCGCTGTCTGCATGCGGCAACAGTTCTTGCGACGGGCGGCAGGAGCGGTGCAAAGACTGCATGACAAAATCCGTCCCTGCACTGCGCTGATGATCAGCATGCCCCTGCGATCGTGCTATCATCTCAGAGCATCTTTGCCCCGGACTGATCGATCGCATCTTCAGGGAAACCTCCGGGAATGTCTTATCATCCAGGATAACGAGCGCAAACCGCCTTCCGCTGTTCAACCACGCGGGATCGGACATGCCGGGCAGCCTCAGGATGCGAGAGAGTTATGAGGATACCCTTCACGCGGCCGGTTCGGGGGACGTGGAGGTACAACCCCACACAGAAGGCCGGCTCCCTCACCGGGCAAGGGGATCTACCTCTTCACCCGTGCCTCGACCGCCCGCGGCACGAGCACCCTGTCGATCACATGGTAGATGCCGTTCGTGCACTCAATGTCGGGCTGGATGATGGCGGCATCGTTCATTCGTACCGCCGCCGGAGGTCCTGTGATATCAAGATGATCGCCCTGCAGCGTCTTGATAGCCTCCATCCGAGCGAGCTCCTGTGTGGTGAGTTTACCCTGGATCACGTGGTACTGGATCAAGCCCGCGAGTCGATCCCGGTCGGCCGTGATGGCATCCATCACCTCCCCGGGAAAACTGGAGTATGCTTCGTTTGTTGGGAACAATGCCGTATACTCTCCCTCTTTCAGGAGTTTCCCCATCATCCCCCCGGCCTGCAGCATCGCGATGGAGGTGCTCAACCGGGCATCTTCCCGGGCTGTTTCAAAGATACTCTTCATGGGTGATCCCCGGGATTATTTAGCCTGATATATATATCTACGGGCATGATATCCAGGACCCGGAAAGAGAACCGCCAGCGGGGAGAGCGTCATGTTCTATCATCAGATCCCGCCGGGATGGGGGTGGGTGCCCTGCACCCGGAAAGGGGGGAGAAGGGTTCTCCACCCGGGCGAAATTCACCTGCTTGTCGAGAGGTAGGCCTGTTCGGCCTGTGCGAGTGTTGCGAATGGAACGCTGTCAACAACATGGATGATGCCGTTCTCCACCTCGATATCCCCTTCAAGCACAACGGCCCCATCCACCTCCGTACCCCGATCGGTCTTCCTGATCATGATATTATTCCCTTCAACGGTCTCTACGACGTTCTTCTTGAGCAGCATATCGAGCGTACACTTGTGATTGCCGATCGTGAAGAAGTCGATCAGGTGCGAGAGCATCTGTCTGTCGTTCATGATCATCGACCGGTTTGGTTCTGGAATCGCGTCCCATGCCGAATCGGTCGGAGCAAAAAATGTCATTGGCCCATCTCCTTGCAGTATCTTCTCCTCGTCGAGGGTCTGAACGATCTCGACCAGCCGGCTGAACCTGCTGTCGTTCTGCAACATATCAAAGATCTTCACCATTACCAGGTACCTCCCTGCAGGGCGGTTTGTGGTATGGCATAATATATAGTGATTATTATGTATCGGATAGAATGGATTGTGGTTGAGGGGTATGTATCCCCGATCACCCGGCGGCCGGAGCCGGACAGACCTCACCCGGAGGCCTGGTTGGCGATATACCGATCGAGGAGTTCGAGCGCCTCCCACTCCCGGCTGCCGCCGCATTTCCGGGCAAGAGTGCTGTGATGCTCGATCAGCCGGCCAAGCCATGGATCGCGGTTTTTGACGTAACGGGTGGCGTGGACGGCAGCCTCCACGATGCTCGCAAACCCCCGGTTCACCGGGTGCAACTGCAGATCGAGCACCTCCTCTTTCAGGGGGGTGAGCCGCACGATGATCGTCTCCTCGCTTGACCGCTCCACGTCGGCGGCGAACGCCGCCCAGGCCTCCACGTCATGGAGGCGGCAGACGGTCATCCCGTCGATCTCTTCAGGGGCGAAGGCATCCGGCGGAAGATCGTCAAACGCTGTCTTGACGTAGATCACGGGGTCGAAGATGAAGTTCGCGACCACCCACCGGTCGCGGACGATGTTTCGGGCGGTGTGGCTCCCCCGGAAGAGGACTATATGGAGCGACCCGCCGCGGTTGATGATCCCCATGGGGGCGGCGTTGTGATCGGTGGTCGCGATCACCTCGTTGATCCCCTCGGTCAGCAGTCCCACTGCCATCCCTCCCCGAGAGCCACGTATATCCCGGCGATGATGATATCGGCGATCGAACCCGGGTTGATCCCGGCGGAGACGCACTCCGCATCGAATATAGCGAGATCGCGCCTTCCACCGAGCACCTCCGCCGCAGCCCGCATCGTTTGTTCTGCAACAGCCTCACCGTGCTTCTTTGCGATGAAGGTGTCCGGCTCTGTTGCAAGGAGATCGAGGAACGTCGCGACGATCGATTCCCGGCCACACCCGTGTGCGTGAAGGAGGTCGGCGCACCGGCGGGTCAGGGCAAATCCGTTCGTCCACTCGCGGGCGACCATATCCCGGGGTGCTGAGTAGGCCATGATATCGGCAAGTGTCAGCCCCTGCTCCCGGATGGCGGTGACCGAGGCCGGATCGTTCACGTCCAGATCATCGTTCTCCACCACCCGGACGCTCGTGAGGCCGAACGCCGCATAAAAATCGACGGCATCTTCGACGTCGGTTGCAGCGGCGACCGCCTGCGCCCCTTCGATATCGCCCCCGAGGATGAGGGGGATGAGGAGGATGAGCGCCCCGAAATGGGTGTTCCCCCCGGAGTGGCCGTTCGTGAGCATCACCGCCTCCCGGATGAGGCCACCTACCCGGCCGTCGGTCTTCTCAGCCGCATCAAAGACAGGGCGGACGAGGATGGTCGAGGCGAGGAAATGCTCGAGACGGGTATCCGGATAGTCGTGGCACCGGTCCACGTTCCCGGGTTTCGGGTAGGCCGAGACCTCGAGCATCATCGCCATCTGCGCACGTTCAGCTCGATTCATCGGCAGATCTTTCTTCATCGAATATCCTGTGCATGAACTTTTCTGCAAGCTGGTGTTTGCAGTGCATATACTCTCGCGCGGAGAGGCCCTTCTTCTCAAGCGTCATGTTGCGGAACATGCAGGGCGAACTGATCTTGCAGCACCAGGCGAGACTCCCAAAACAGGTGCTCTTCCCATCCTCCAGCGGGGTTCCCTTCACTGCTTCCTGCTTGAACTTCAGGTAGTCGTCGCGGGAGAGCCCGAACTTATCGAGGGTAGGGAGGAGCGGACAGGGTTTCACCGGCATACAGCAGAAGGCGAGCGCTCTGATATCTCCGCCGCGGCAGAGCTGTTTCGGGGCGTTATACCAGCCGCCCTCCTCGGCCGACCGGGTGATGGCGGCATCGAGCCCGGCAAGCGTCCAGGGATCGGACTTCCGGGCAAGCGAGACGAGATCCGCCCCATGGGAGAAGGCATCCATCGCTCTGTCGAAGGTGGTGATGGAGTTGTTTGCGATCAGCATCAGGGGGGAGGCGTTCCTGATCTGGCGGACTTTGTTGTGCCCGAAGTCCATCAGGTCGACGTGGATGATATCCGCTCCCGCCTTCCAGACGGTACGGGTGAGGGCAGCGTCATCGGCGGCGATGCCGGCACGTATCTTCACCGAGACGGTCACATCCTCGGCTTTCAGTGCACGGATGATCTCGATGAGTTTTGCCGGGTTCCGGAGGAGATACTCGCCGCATCCGGCCTCAAGCATCGCTGGTTGTCGGCAATGGGCGTCGATCTCATAGACCACGCTCTTCTCAAACGCCCGGGCGACCTCGGCGTAGGAGGCGGGCGTACTCCCGCGAAGGTTGATACCGACGACAACGTCGCTCTGCTTCAGGGCGTCGATCTCGCGGCCCAGCGCTTCGAGGGGATCGTCATACAAAAACTCTTTGCGACCCTCCTCAGCCATCCGTCGGCTTGCCTCAAGGGTGGGGGCGTCGATGGAGTAGCCACCGATGAAAGCTGCCCCGATATGATCTGCCCGCTCGAGGATGTATGCCGCATCCACAGTCCCGGCCATAGACGCGATCGCCACCGGTGTTTTAACGACTCGATCGTTTATGAGGATCTCAAAACGATCATATGCTTCCATCATACTTCTCCATCAGTTGGCGGTGAGAACGGATATTGATTTGTATCGGGTCGGAGCAGGCCATACTCCTCGCTGGACCGGCAGGCGCACAGCAGAACCGTAGATCGTCTATCGAGGTGCCGGACGTGCTCCTGTGGTAGGCGGTAGCTAGATTCTGATGACCGCATTGATCCGGTGGACACCAACCCCACCCGGGCAGGTGCCCCGGAAGGAGCGAGGCTCTCTCTCCGGTAATGTCCGGCACCCGGCGGCCGGGGGAGCCCGTGAGGAGGGCAGGATCCCGGGCATCCGGTCTGCTCTGTCCGGGATGGCAGGCGAGGATGCAGGTCGGCCGGTATGCAGGAGGGCGGTCGGTGCAAGAGGTGTTCTTCCGTTCGAGACGTGCCATCACATGGGATAGGGATCGAGGCCTTTAAAACCAATCGGTAATTATTTTAATAGGGTATAGTAGTACCTTGTAGCATATGGCTATGAAAGGCATGTTACTGGTAGGACACGGGAGCAAGCTCCCCTACAACAAGGAACTCATCGAGACCACCGCGAAACTCATCGCCGAGAAGACGGATGATTACATCGTCAAACCCGGTTTCATGAGCCTCAACACCCCGACGGTGGAGGATCAACTCGAGGCGTTCCGGAGCGAAGAGATCGATATGCTCGTCGTCGTTCCGCTCTTCCTTGCAAAAGGCGTCCACATCAACCAGGATATCCC
>JAAZGM010000204.1 GCA_012511245.1 Methanomicrobiales archaeon
AGGCTCGTCGATCTCTTTGCGCAGCAGAAGATACTCCTCAACGATCCCGCACGGGACCGGCTGATCAGGAAGGTCGCGACCGAGACCGAGGGGTTCGTCGGCTCGGACCTCGAGGCGCTTGCCCGCGAGGCGGCGATGCTCGCCATGCGGGAGGGTGCCGCCGTCGTGAAGCCGTCGCACTTTGAGAACGCACAGGAGAAGGTGCATGCGACGATGAACGAGCGGCTGCGGCAGTACTACGGGAAGGTGCAGCAGCACTTCAAGGGCGGGCTGCCAAAGGACATCCAGCCGCCGGAGTACCAGTAGGTAGGCTCTTCCCCGGCTCTTTTTTTACACGAATAGCAACCTTTCCGGAGAATATTGCGGGTGGAAAGGGATTTTTTTTCTTCACCACCGGCCACACCGGACCGCAACAACCCAGCCGCCGTTTCCATCGAGCGACGCGCCCTGCGGGAATGCCGTCATGACACCAGGAGGAAGCACACCGGGCCGAGGGAATCTCTCCCGAACACCTCGCTCGCCTCGTACCACGAGACGATCGCGCCCGCTCCGTCGTCTACCTCGCAGCCGGAGGATACTCGTCCAGGCGAGGGTCTCGCAGCCGGTCTCGAGCCCATAAGCGCGGTACCCGGAGAAGCCGGATGTTCTGCGCCGGGCTGCGAGTCCAGGGTCACTCCGGCGGATACACGATGAACCCTTCCTTTGCGCCCCGTGTGAGGTTCGGGAGGATGTGGAAGACGCACGTACGCTTCATCATGTGGGCTGCTGTCTATCCTGTCTGTGCGTTGCATTTTGTTCCCTCGTTGTGTGACGTTATCAATCTGGCTTTACCATCGTCGATCTGCTTCTCCCAGACGAGTTTTGCTATCGGGTCCGGGATGTGATCGAGTACTTCCTGGGTGATCTCTCTCATAGGCTGCTCCTGTGCGGGTGGATCGGAGTGATCGGTGCTGAAAAAGAACGGGAATTGATTAATCCCCGGACAGACTCCCGCATACAAAAAAGGTGGGTGAGGGGAGTTATAAGCGAGAACTGCGCTTGGTGAACGTGAGTAACTACAGTGTAGCCCATCTATTTAGTCAGGATATAGCACGACAACTGGGTTAATTTTGCTATAAAAAATGTGAAAGTGTCTGTTGAGTCACTAACATTACGCGCACGCATTATTCGGGTCGTGGAGCCGGGTCATGAGCAACGATTGGGTGTTGCCCACATTGACGTACGATCGTAACGCTCTCACTCCCTGGAGTTTTCCGTACTCGTCACGAACAGCAGAACGTGGAGATGTATCTGGAGACACGACATCCACTCTCTTAACTAGATCCGCCACCACCCATGATGTGATGTACGTAACCCCTTCCTGCGGATCGGGAAGGTCACGCACCCGTCCATAGAGTGAGTGAAGAACTGGAACTCCCCCAACCCCCCCGAGGATCACCGGGGTAGAAACCACTCTTGCCACTTTTCCGCTCGGTGGCAGTTCCAGTACTGTACCATCTGGGCGATAGAGGCGAATCTGGTGTCGAGTTAAATTGTAAAGGGGGGTTGCAGTCTCCGACCCCTCATTGTGTACCTGAAACATCAGCGATCACCGCCTTCGCCAATGGTCATGTATGGGATGGCAGAGTCGGGCACCCATTCTCCACCATCTCCAAATGTGATACTGAGGTTGCTTCTGAGCAGTTCAATCCTCCATTCAAGGACATACTCCCACATCGCTCGGGCAATTGCTGCAGTCTGGGACGCTTCATAGTGATTGCATGCCTCCTTGTAATCATCAAGGAGCGGTGCAGGCAGTCTGAAACTGGCAGGAGTTGTTGAACTGGTAGGATATTCTTCCTTCCAGGTACGTAGATGGAACACTCCAACGGTTTCAGGGTCCTTCGACTCAGAGCTCACGTAGAGAAGAGCCATGTAATCCCAATAGAGGTCGAATGCTTCCCACTTCGACTTCTCATCGAACGAATCCGATTCTAACCCAACCAGGATCAATGCGGGTAAGACATAGTATCCTGTGACAGGGTCTTCATGCGAATTTACGAGAAGACCGCAGTGGTCATCAGTCAAAATCCCACGTACCTCCGTGCGATTAATCAGGTTCGGGCGCTTCTTGGGTAAAACTCTTCCTTCTTGCACTCTCAGACTCGCCAGATCCGGATACAATTCAAAACGCCAGGTCGCGTAAATGGTGTCAGCCATACAAATCACCTACTCCAATACTATACGGGTGTATTACACACTGCATACAGTGGCTTAATATATATATTTTTCCGTCGACCCATAACATTTCTGCTCAACTTGGTGGTTCACTTAAGCGGGTGAATTCTTTGAGATGATGGTTCAAAGTACACCATCATGCTCTCTCGACTTGCCTCTATCATAGGGATCACGGGAGAGATGGATTCGAAGAAGTATAATTCGCAAGAAATGAGCTTGAAAAACTACCATATCATATCCAATCGGAAATAAGAATCAGAAACCAGTCGGGCGCGACACCCACTGATCGGGGATATCACAGCACTGGAAAAAGAGAAGCAATCCCGGCCACGACAATCCCAAATCCTTCTTGATCTGCAGGAG
>JAAZGM010000205.1 GCA_012511245.1 Methanomicrobiales archaeon
CAGGCAAAAGCAGTCCACCTCATTCCGCAAAAAAACGGCGAGTAAACAAAGGTGCTTTACCTTAACAGAGTGTAAATGGGTCTTATTTTACCTTTGCCGGAATGGATAGATTTATGTTTTGAACCCCATTAAAAGTTAACCAATGAAGCAAACCTATTTACTGACTTTTATCGGCCTCATGGTCGCTGCCGCTGTCCTGATCTGCGGTTGCACGGGTACGACCGATGATCCGACTGTGACCCCTACACCGACGGCACCCGCCGAGAACATCCAGGTCAAGATCTTCCACGCCGGGAGCCTGACCGGACCGTTTGAGAAGGTAAAGGCAGAGTTTGAGACCCGGTACCCCGGCACCACGGTGCTCCTTGAGCCTGCAGGCAGCATCGACTGCGTCAAGAAGATCACCGAGAACGGCAAACCTGCCGATGTCCTCGCCTCCGCCGACTACTACCTCATCCCGGAGATGATGATCCCCGATCACGCCGACTGGTATCTTACGTTCGCGAAGAACCGGATGGTGCTCACCTACACGGATGAGAGCAAGTACGCCGACGAGATCACCGCCGAGAACTGGTACGAGGTCCTCAACCGCGACGGCGTCCGGTGGGGCTTCTCCGACCCGAACTCCGACCCCTGCGGCTACCGCACCCCGATGGTGATCCAGCTCGCCGAGAGTTACTATGGAGACGACCAGATCTTTGAGACCCTCGTCAGCGAGCACAGCAACATCACCGTCACCGAGGCGGACGGCATCTACACCATCCACGCCGGCGACCCGAAACCCGACGGCGCTGTCCTGACGATCCGGCCGAAGAGCGTCGAACTCGTCCAGATGGTCCAGGCCGGCGGACTTGATTATGCCTGGGAGTACAGGAGTGTTGCAGTCCAGAACGACCTCCGGTACATCGAACTCCCTGAAGCGATCGACCTCTCCTCGATAGACTTCGAGAAAGAATACGCGACCGTCCAGATCGAGACGAAGAAGGGCGACAGCGTTGCCATCTTCACCGGGTCCCCCATCATCTTCGGCATAACCGTCCCGAAGATCGCGGAGCACCCCGACCTCGGTGTTGCGTTCGTCGAGATGCTGATCGACACCACCGGCCAGGAGATCCTCATCGCCGACGGCCAGCCCCCGATCGTCCCCGCGGACGGCTACGGCAACGTCCCTGACGTTCTCAAGCCGCTCGTCGAGATGAGATCCTGAACCCCCTCTCTTTTTTTATGCCATTGGTTACCGGCGGACAGATACAGCGCTCATTGAGGTATAACGATGAAGACCGGAACACTCCCAGGCGGCCCCCTCCGCGGGGATGGTGAAGTGACCCCCTCGTGGTGGAGCAGGCGCAAAAAGCGGTATATCGACTGGTGCACCATTGGATTCTGCATCCTCGGCGGCCTGCTCGTCGGGCTCACGGTGCTCGCGCTCGCGAGTATCACGGTAGCAGAACTCGCCGACCCGGCGCACCTCCTCAAGGTTGCGGCATCGTCCAGGGTGATCGAGTCGATCCTCCTCACGTTCGGAGCAGGTGCAAGCGCCGTTCTCCTTCTCATCATCTTCGGGACACCGCTTGCCTATATCCTTGCACGATCCCGCCCCTCGCGGTTCAAGGGTGTCGTCGAGAGCATCATCGACATCCCGCTCATCCTGCCCCACACCGTTGCCGGCCTGCTCGTCTACCTCCTCTTCATGCGCCGGGGATGGCTCGGCGCACCACTCCTGGAGGTCGGGATCGCGTTTGAGGATGCGCTCCCGGGAACGATCGTCGCGATGCTCTTCGTCGCCTCGCCGTTCTACATCAACTCCATGCGGGAGGGGTTTGAGAAAGTGCCGATCCATCTCGAGAACGTCGCCCGCACCCTCGGGGCGGGAACCTTCACGACGTTCCGGACGGTCTCGCTCCCCCTGAGCCTCCGGCACATGTACAGCGGTGCGCTCCTCGCCTGGGGTCGGGCCATCGGGGAGTTTGCCGGCGTCATCATGATCGCCTACTACCCGTTCATCATATCGACGCTGATCTACTACTCCTTCACGACGGACGGCATCCACACGAGCAGGAGCATCGCGTTCACGGTCATCGTGGTCAGTTTCGCGGTCTTCTACATCCTCCGACGGATGACCCGGTATCTCGGGAGGTACGATGATAGAGTTTGATTCTGTCTCGCTCGCTCTCGGCTCGTTCCGGTTACGGGACGTCAGCCTGACGATCGAGCGGGGCGATTACTACTTCATCGTCGGGCCGTCGGGGGCGGGGAAGACCGTCCTCCTCGAGGTGATCGCCGGACTCCACCAGCCGGAGAGCGGCCGGGTCCTCCTCCGGGGCGACGAGATCACCGCCCTTCCGCCGGAGAAACGCGGGATCGCCCTCGTCTACCAGGACTACTCGCTCTTCCCGAATATGCGGGTCATCGACAACGTCGCCTATGGTCTCCGGGTGCAGGGGACGCGAAAGAAGGAGGCGCGGGCGGAGGTCGCCCCGCTCCTCGATAGGTTCGGGATCACCCACCTCGCCGACCGCTACCCGGGAACCCTCTCCGGCGGCGAACAGCAGCGGGTGGCGCTTGCCCGGGCCGTCGCGGTGAAACCCGACATCCTCCTCCTCGACGAACCGCTCTCGGCACTCGATCCCATCACGCAGGAGAAGTTCATCGCCGACCTCAAGCGGCTTCACCGGGAGGACGGACTCACGATCGTCCAGGTGAGCCACTCCCGCCGGGAGGCGCACCTTCTTGCGACCCGGATGGCGGTGATCATCGGCGGGAGCCTCGTCGATGAAGGAAAGGCCGGCACCGTCCTGAACACCCCGAAGAGCCGGGATGTTGCGGCGTTCGTCGGGATAGAGAACATCCTGGACGGAACGGTGACGGCAAACGAGGACGGGCTCGCGACGGTGGACGTCGACGGGCTTGCCTTCGAGGCGGTGACGGAAGCTGTTCTGGGCGAAGAGGTCTCCCTCTGCATCCGGGCCGACGACGTCGTCATCACAGTCGGGGAGAGCCACCTATCGAGTGCCCGGAACACAGTGGTTGGAACGGTCATCTCGGTTGTGGAGAACGGCCCCATCGCCGAGGTGAAGGTGGACGCGGGCGCTCCCCTGACCGCGGTCCTGACCCGGCGGTCGGTGCGCGACCTCGCGCTCGCCCCGGGGACCTCCGTCACCCTCTCGGTCAAGGCGACGGCGATCCACGTCATCCGTGCTTTTTCTTGATGGTGAGGAGCAGGCCAATCAGGACGGCGGTGATTGCGTTCGCCGCGATGATGGCGAGATCCTCCCTCACCACGCCGTAGACGAGCCAGAGCAGGATGCCCGCAAGGAAGACAACGAGCATCGCGAGTGAGAGGTCGGCGGTCGACCGCGTGCGCCACGCCCGGATGACCTGCGGTGCGAACGAGAGGGTGGTGAGCGAGCCGGCGATGAGGCCGAGTGCGGTGACGGCATCCATGATTCCTCTCTGTGGTCTTCGCGGGCCGGGATAAATCCTGGTCCAGCTCCCCGGCCGATCACGTATCGCCGCGTATTGCCCTTTCTATGGGCCATCAACCCCGGGCGCCCCTGTCTTTTCCCACCGCTTCAGTGCATAGGCAAGGGTCATCCCGACGATGAACGCGACCGTGAGGCCGACCGTGAGGGTGAGGACGGCGATGACCGCCGTGACCAGATAGGATTCCGTCTTCGCACTGTGTTTTCCGAGTTCAAGCGCGACAAAGACAAGGAGCGCGCCGAAGACACCGAACGGTATGAGGGTCAGGACCTCAGGGGGGGCGAAGACGACGGCAAAGGTGAGGACCAGTATACCGGCGACGATGTTTGCTCCACCGGTTCTTGCGCCGAACCGGTACATCGCGGCAAGCCCCCCGGCGCCGTGGCACATCGGAAATCCGCCGAGCGGCGTCGAGATCAGGTTCATCGCCCCGATCGTCCGCGAGAGCCTATCGGGATCGACGCCTTTCTTCGGGAAGAGGTCGTAGGTGAGGAGCGACGTTGCGAGGATGGCGTTTGTGATCGTGAGCGGTATCTGGGGGAGGGCGAGATCCCAGGTGGCGGCGGCGAAGTCCGGCAGGGCCGGGAGGATGAGGGCAGGGAGGGGCATCAGCCGGAATGGCGGCATTCCCTGGGTGGCGATACCCGCGGCAAGCCCGATGATGAGCACCAGAAGGGCAGATATATCCGGTATCCGGGTGCGTTGCGACACAATGAAGAAGACGAGGATGATCCCTATGGATATGGCCGCGACGAGGACATCCGAGACGATATAACCAAGCGACGTCCTGAGGAGGATGAGGGCGAGCCCTGCCTGGACACCGCGGATGACGCTCTTTGGTATCCGGTCTCCGATCCAGTTCATCCCGCCGATGAACCCGATGATGAGAAAGATCGCCCCGACGATGAGGCCGGAGGCCACGATCTCGCCGTGTGATAGTCCTCCGGCGATGACGACCGCCCCGATCGCCTTCATCGGTTCGATCGGGATGGGGAGACGATAGTAGAGCCCGGCGATGATGAACCAGGCGGCAAGGAAGAGGAAGAAGTGGCTGACGTTCACATCGGGGCAGACGATGGCGACGCCGAGCATGATGGGAAATATGGTGCCGAAGTCGCCGACGGCTCCCGCGACCTCTTCGATGGTGAACCGGATACCGCGCTCTTCCGTTTCGATGCTCTCTGCCATAGCCTCTCTCTTTCTATGTCTCCCCCTCTTTTTGGGGATTGTGGTTGAGGACCTCTGTATAAATAAATGGTTTCGGTTTAATTTTTTACTAAATCCATGCAGTTAATTTATCCTGATTACTCGTTGCACGAACATAAACGCTTATTTCGCCCATCTGAGTAACTATTTCTATGAAAGCACACCTGACTTTTGTACTTGCGTTGCTTCTTGCAACAGCCGCTGCGTTTGCATGCGGTTGCACTGGAACAACGGTTGATACGCCGGAGAACACCGATACTCCCGAGCTGCTCGTCTACTGCGGCGCGGGCATGCGCGAACCGATGGATGAGATCGCAGGAGTCTTCACGGAGAGGACCGGCATCCCGATCAACTTCGTCTTCGGCGGATCGAACACCCTTCTCACCCAGATGGAACTGACCGGGATGGGCGACGTCTACATGCCGGGCGCGACTGCCTACTTCGAAGCAGCCCGGGGGAAGGGACTGGTCAGGGAAGAGCACCGGATCGTCTACCACGTCCCGGTCATCGCCGTCCCGAAGGGTAACCCGGCGAACATCACCTGCCTTGCGGATATGACGAAACCCGGCGTGCGGGTGGCGCTCGGTGAGAACCCCGGCACCGCCATCGGGCAGCTGACCGACAACCTCCTCAAGAAGAACAACATCCTTGACGACGTCGAGAAGAACCTCGTGACCCGGAGCGGCACGGTGAACGAACTTCTGGTCTACATCTCCATGGAGCAGGCCGACGTCGGCATCATATGGGAGGACCTCTACGTGCCCGAGAAGATGGATATGGTCTACATCCCGAACGCTGAGAATCTGGTGAAGATCGTCCCCATCGGTGTGCTGGTATCCTCTGAGCACCCCGATGAAGCGGAGCAGTTCACCGCCTTCGTCATATCCGACGAAGGGAAGGAGATCTTCACCCGGCACGGATTCATCACCTACCCAAGCGAGATCTACGCGGAGATCGAGTCCTGAAGAGAGAGGAGGAAGATGCCCTATGGAAGTCACTTACCGGTTCATCGGAACCATCCACTCGCCGTTCACCGACCAGGATACAACGCCCATCCAGAGCATCTTCTCTGAGGCTGAGGGAACGATCGAGGTCTCTTCGGAGTATGCCGCAGGCCTCGAGGGGGTCGAGGGGTTCTCCCATATCATCCTCCTCTACCACTTTCACCAGGCCGATGGATTCTCCCTGCACCAGCGCCCGTTCGTTGACGGCAGCAAGGAACGCGGAATATTTGCCATACGGCATTTCAACCGCCCGAACCCTATCGGGATCTCCCTCGTCGAGGTCGTTGCCGTCGAGGGAAACACCGTCCGGGTCCGCGGGATCGACGTCCTGGACGGCACACCGCTCCTCGACATCAAGCCCTACGTCCACCAGTTCGACCACCGCGACGAGGTCAGGAGCGGATGGGTTGACGCCAGACATATCGAGGAGGTGAAGGTCCGGAGTTTTTCGCCAAAGGATCTCCGGAAACATGAGGAGTCTTCATGAGCCGGGGCAGCATATCCCGGTTCCAGGTGGTGACCGTTGCGGTCGCCCTCCTCATCGCCGTCTTCATCGTGATGGTCCTCATCGGGGTCGTCACCCACTCCCCGCTGCCCGTCCTGATCGAGTCACTCCTCTCTGAGGAGATCCGGTTCGCCATCAGGCTCTCGATCATCACGTCCGTCATATCGACACTCCTCTGTATCCTGATCGCCGTGCCGGTGGCCTACGCCCTCGCCCGTTACACGTTCCCGGGTAAGACCGTGGTGAACATGCTGATGGATATCCCGATGGCGCTTCCACCGCTTGTCGCGGGTGTTGGGCTCCTCCTCTTCTTCGGAGTCTCCCCGATCGGAAAGTCACTTGCCGCTGCAGGTCTCACCTTTGTCTTCACGCCGCTCGGGATCATCATGGCCCAGTTCTTTGTGAACCTGCCCTACATGCTCCGGGTGACACGGTCGACGTTCCAGGGCGTCAACCCCCGCTATGAGCACGTCGCAAAGACGCTTGGCTGCACCGATGCTCAGGCCTTCTGGCGGGTCACCCTCCCCATGTCTTTTAACGGTCTCCTTGCGGGATCGGTGATCACCTGGTCAAAGGGGATCGGGGAGTTCGGTGCCGCACTTATGCTTGCCGGCGCAACCCGGATGAAGACCGAGACGCTCCCGCTCTCACTCTTCCTGAACATGTCCACCGGAAAACTCGAGTACGCCATATCCGCGGCGACGATCCTGATCGTGATATCGATCATCTCGCTCTACGTCTTTGAGCGTTACAGCGGGACAGCGCACGTCTACTAGGAGGAACTCATGCTTATCATCGAATCTCTCTCAAAAAACCTTGGCGAGTTCGCCCTGACGGGCGTCTCGCTCTCGGTCGCGGACGGGGAGTACTTCATCGTCCTCGGCCCCACCGGTGCGGGGAAGACGATCCTCCTTGAGACGATCGCCGGGATATACACCCCTGATGCGGGCCGGATCCTCCTCAACGACCGGGACATCACGGATGTGCCGGCAAAGGACCGCAACATCGGCATGGTCTACCAGGACTACATGCTCTTTCCGCACCTGACGGTCGAGGCGAACATCGGGTTCGGGCTGAAATCTCGCCGGGCGGACTCCGCTTTCATCCAGAAGAAGGTGCAGGAGAGTGCGGAACTCTTGAACATCAGCCACCTCCTCCACCGCTATCCGGGGACCCTCTCCGGCGGCGAGCAGCAGCGGGCGGCGATCGCCCGGGCGCTCGTCATGGAGCCCGACGCGCTCCTCCTCGACGAGCCGCTCTCCGCGCTCGATGTCCGGACCCGCGAGAACCTGCGGGCGGAACTCGCCCGGATTCACAAGGCCACCGGGACGACGATCATCCACATCACCCACAACTTCGAGGAGGTCTTCGACCTCGCGGACCGGGTGGCGATCATGCGCGGCGGTGACGTCGTCCAGGTGGGAACACCGGAGGAGATCTTCCGGCGGCCGAACTCCGACTTCGTCGCGGGTTTTGTCGGTATGGAGAACCTCTTCTCCGGCACGGGAGCGCCCGACGGGACGGTCACGGTCGGGGATGTCCATATACGTGTGGACGAGAGCGTGACCGGGGCGGTCTCGGTCGCCATCCGGCCGGAGGAGATCCTGATCTCGAAGGCTCCTCTGCCGAAGAACGGCAAAAATGTTTTTTGTGGCCGGATCGAGTCCGCCCGACCGAACGGGGGGCTTGTCCGGGTCCTGGTCGATGCCGGCATCCCGTTCCGGGTGACGCTGACCCGGCAGGGGTTCGAGGAGGTCGGTATCGCCCCCGGCGATACTGTCTACCTTGCGTTCGGGCCTTCAGCGGCCCATGCCTACCCCTCCGGCGCCCCAGAAGAAGCCTGACCTCCTCCCCCGGGAACCCCGGTCTCCGGGGATTCCGGCTCGATCTCCGATTTTTTCTCCTCAAAAAGCCCCTCTGCCACAAGGCGCCCGATGACGGTATCGAGATATTCTGAGACAATCCGGTCTTTCTCCTGAATCTCCTGTATCCAGA
>JAAZGM010000206.1 GCA_012511245.1 Methanomicrobiales archaeon
CGGTGCGAACGCTTATTCCGTCAAAGATGGCGATAAAATCGTCTTCTTCTGGAGCGAGAGCATGAGTTCAACCCCGGCGACCTCTTCGGATGTCATCTACATCAAGGTCAAGATCCCGGCGTCGTCCAGCGATTCCGATTCTTCCGGAGGGGGAGGTTTCAGTTCAACGACTTCTTCCACCACCGGGGAGGGGACAGGTAGCAGTGAATCGGAATCGGTCTCGCTCTTCTTCGGGCTGCCAGCCGGAGCCACCATCGAACTCGGGGAGTGGGGTCAGACATTCTCGGTCATGACCGACCAGGATTCAGCGGAAGGGGAGGTCACCATATCAGGCAACACCCTCACGATCGACAGGGGCGGCATCGTGATGACCATCGCCGCAAAGAACATCAACGAGGATAGCGGCACGGCGAGCGGCCTCATCGAGAGCGTCACCGCAACGACCACCCCGATCTCACGCGAGATCGAGGGCGTGGGGAACATAACCGCTTCACTTGCCCTCAACCTCACCGGTATCCCCACAGCCGATAGCCGGCTCGACATCACGTTCAACACCACCACAGATGCAGCAACCGGGAGCACCTTCGCTCTTGCCGCTGCAGAGGAGGATGAAGAGATCATGGCTCTTGCCTACACCATGTCCGTCACGCGGACCAACCTGGAAAACGGCGAAGACATCGCCGGAGCAGTTATCCGGATGACCATAAGCCCGGAGTGGGCAGATGAACACGGCGGTGCCGAATCCCTCAGGATCGTGCGATCCGCAGAGGACGGCACATATCAGGTACTCGAGACCCGGATTGCCGGGACCGATGAGAACGGAAACCTGATCGTCGAAGCAACCTCGCCCGGAGGCCTCTCGATCTTTGGGCTGCTGGCGGTCAAAGCAGCACCTGCCGTGCAGGATACAGGGGCAGCCACCGGCATCACCCAGGCCTCCGATACGCTCAATGCAACAGAGACACCTGCAGAAACACCGGCACCGTCTCTCTCATCACCGCTCGCCTTCACCAGCGCAGGCGCCACCCTGCTCATCGGGGCAGCATACCTCATCACCAGGAGGAGAGAGCAATGAAGCGGATCGGCAGCATCCTTCTCATCCTCCTCCTCAGCATCGCTACTTGCAGCGCGGCGGCGGCTTACCCCTATGGAGCGGGCGACGCAGCCGTGCAGAACGGGCTTGACTACATCAGATCCTGCCAGCACGACGACGGCGGATTTGCCGAAGAGGGGAGGGACACGAACCCCGGCACCTCATGGTTCGCGGTGATGGCGATCGTTGCCGCCGGAGAGGATCCGCACAACTGGAGGGTGAACGGCACATCGGCGATCGACTACTGGAAATCGGCGCCTGACGCCACAAACCCCGAAGGCACAGCCGAACTCGGAAAGATGATCACCCTCATCACGGCCGCAGGCGAGAATCCGCGTGCCTTCAACAACCACAACTATGTTGCCGAACTCAAGGCGCGCATGAAAGCCGACGGCCAGTTCGGCGATTTCGTCTACACCTCCTACTGGGGAGTCCTCGGGCTTGCCTCGGCAGGCGAAGATGTCTCGCTCCCTGCCGCCTGGTTAAAGAAGCAGCAGAACGAAGACGGCGGTTACGGCTGGATGCCGGGCGCCGAGAGCGACTCTGACGACACTGCCGCCGTGATCATGGCCCTCATCGCCGCGGGCGAACCGGCAGATACACCCGCCGTCGCACAGGCGATAGATTACCTCAGGGCACACCAGATGAGCGACGGCAGCTTCAATTATGGTGGGACGTCCTCCTCGAACGCCGCCTCGGCGGCATGGGTGATCCAGGCGATCGTCGCAGCCGGGGAAGACCCGTCATCGTGGTCGAAGAACGGCAACAACCTGATCACAACGTTCGCAGACCTCCAGCAGCCCGACGGCTCGTTCCTCTGGACAACATACTCCGCCGACAACCCCTGCGGTATGACAGCGCGGGCGATCCCGCCCCTGCTCGGAAAACCCTACCCGATCCTGCCCGGGCAGGCGGTACCCACTCTCCCGGGGCCGGGGCAGCCAGTAGTAGCTGCACCTGAGACAACAGCAGCAGTAGCACAGCACCAGACAACCTTGCCTGCAGCAGACCCTGCAACGTGGCAACCCGTCACCATCATCGACGATTACGGGGAGACGGTCAGGCTCGACACGATGCCGATGCGCATCGTATCCCTCGCACCGGCCAACACCGAGATCCTCTTCGCCCTCGGTCTCGGCGATCGGGTGGTCGGCGTGACAGATTACTGCAACTATCCAGAGGAGGCAACGACGAAACCAAAGATCGGTGGGTACTCCACCGTGAACATCGAGCGTGTGGTGGCCGCACAACCCGATCTGGTGATGGCTGCTTTCGGGAACACTGAAGAAGCGATCAACCGCCTCAGATCACTTGGCCTGACCGTGATCACCCTGAACGCCGACTCGGTCGAAGGGACACTCCACGATATCAGGCTCACCGGAAAGGCCACCGGCACAGAGGTGGAAGCGGAGCGGTTGGCTGCATCCATGGAGGCACGGATCGATGCTGTAAAGGAGAAGACAAAGAGCGTGACGAGACCCCCGACGGTCGCCCATGTTATCTGGTACGACCCGATCTGGATCAGCGGGAGCATCACCTTCCAGGACGAACTGATCACTCTTGCCGGCGGCACCAACGCCTTTCCCGAACTGGAGGGGTGGCAGATCGTCAGCCTGGAGCGGTTCATCACCACCGATCCTGAGGTGATTGTCGTCAACTCCGGAACCGGCATGGGCAGCGAGGGCGTCGACCTCATCTACCGCTATTTCATGAACGAACCGCGCCTCAAAACCATGAAGGCGATCCAGCAGAACCACGTCTATATCATTGAGTCCGATCTCATCGACCGGGGCGGGCCGCGTCTGGTCGACGCCCTGGAGGAGGTCGCTGCCGATATCCACCCCGACCTCTTTGAGGGAGGCACTCAAAATGAGACCTCTATACCCCAATCCCCGGGTTTCGGCGTGATCCCGCTTGCCTTTGCATTCCTTGCCGTTCTCCTGATCCGGCTGAAGAAGTAGGATGGACTGGTGCAGAATGCGGCGAAATCTCATTGTATCCACGCTCATTGCGGTCATTGTGATCGGAAGCTTCATATGCCCGGCTATGGCGCAGACACTCTCCGTGGACCGGGTCTGGGAGTCAGGAGTCAGCGGCAGGATTGTTGCGACAGCACTCTCACCGGACGGCCTCTATGGTGCCGTCACCACGGAGAGGATGGTCTCCTTCTACGACCCGAACGGCACGCTGCTCTGGAGTTATCCGATGTCCGGCGGCAGGAGTGTTGCCGTCTCCTCCGGTGGAGAGCGCATCGCAGCGGGAGGAGACCATCTCCTGCTCTTTGACCGGAGCGGCAGCGTGATCTGGCAGCACAAGCCGGAATCCCGGATACAGGGTATCGCTATCGCAGCAGACGGAACTATGATCTGCACCGGAGCAGACACCGGTCTTCTGATTTACTCCCTGGACAACAGCACGACGACCGCCAACATCTCCGGATCGTTTGATGCAAAAGATCCGATCAGGAGCGTATCGACCGATTCAGATGGAGCCAAAATCGTTGCCGGCGCCGATTCAGGGAACATATACTTCCTCGGCGCAGATGGACGGCTTCTCTGGAACTACAAGACGGGCGATACCGGCATTCATGTTGCTCTATCCCAGGACGGTTCAACGGTTGCTGCAGCATCGTCTCAACGAGCGGTGTATCTCCTGAACCGTAACGGGCGGCTTCTCGGGAAGTCTTCGATGCCCGGGGCGATCACCGATGTATCGTTATCCGAAGACGGATCGAGGCTTGTGCTGGCGGATGGAGGGATATCCATACTCAACCGGGGAGGGGAGATCATGGGTACATATACGCCAGAAGGGGAGGGGCGGATCAGGTCGGTCTCCTCTCCATCTGATACAGCACATATCCTCACCGGCGCAGTCGACGGAACCGTATCGATGTTCAGGATGCAGCCGGAAACCCTTTCGGTCGGCACACCCGCGACCCTCCTGCCGGATACCACTGCCGCCGAACCGTTGCAGCCATCCACCCCTCCCACTCAGGATCAGACCTCTTCACAGCAAGGTACAGCACTCCCCCTGGCAACGCCAATCACTGTGGGGGCATGCGCCATTGCTCTGGCATGGTGGCGAAGAGTGAGAGAGGGTAGTTGAACATATGCGCGCTATCGGCTGCTCCACATGCTGCCTGATGGACCGGACGCTTGAGGAGGCGCTCACCCTCATATCCGACCATACTGGTCGTGCGGAGATCCTCTCTGACGGTCCCCACTGCCTCTTTCGATTCGAAGAGGTCTGCCGTTCGTTCGATCTCCACTATACCGTCCACGCCCCGACCGCCGATATCAACATCGCGTCCGAGAACGAGCATCTCCGGAGAGCGACTGTCAGGGTTCTTACGGATCTTGCAGGGGTCTGCGATCGGATCAACGCCGAACGGTTGATCGTCCACCCGGGGCACGTCTGGGGAGAAGAGATGCGGCAGCCTGCACAGGCCGCTCTCGACCGCTCGCTTGACGACCTTGCCGCGGTCCAGGAGGAGGTGAATGTCCGGTTCGCCATCGAGAACATGGGGGCATGGGACATCTGCTTTTTCAGGACACCAGAGTTCCTTGACCGCCTTGCCGACCGGAACCTCGGCTTCGCCCTCGACGTGGGGCATGCCCATGTAAACGGCAATCTGGAATCTTTCCTTGAACGGGGAGAAGCGATCCACGTTCACCTGCACGACAACTTCGGAGGCCGGGATGACCACCTGGCCTGCGGTGACGGAGATATCGATTTTCGCCGCGTGATGGCGCCCCTCCCACCGGGTGTCACGAAAGTCGTCGAGCCGAACTTGTTTCAACACTACGAGAAAAGCCTTGAGTATCTGAGAACGATCGCTCCCTGAACGTTCACCGGCTCCGCCCGATCAGGTGCTCCACCGCCGCGCGGAACGCCCGGAACTGCTCCGAGACCTCCGGGCCGTCTGAGCCCGGGTAGGCGTTTGCGCCCCGGACAACGGTGCTCCATCCGTCCATATCCAGCCGGAGGTGCCAGTAGGTGACGTCGCAGCAGGAATAAGCGGATACATACTCCCGCTCCCACTCCCGGATGCCGAGCCGGCCGACGGTCTCCCGGAACCGCGCCCATTCCTCCTCTGTGGGCGACGCCTCCATCACCAAACCGGAGTATCCGCCTCCACTCGCCCACTCGTAGAGGAGCCGGCTGTCCGCGAGCCTGACGTAGAGGGACGGCCCGACGCTCCCGCCGATGTAGAACTCGAACGCCTTCGGGGGTGCACCGCTCTGCATACCCGATCATACGAGCAGCGCGGCCAAATACCCTGCGACTGAGAGCACAGTATACCATCTCATCACTGGAGAACGGCGTACCTGCCACCAGGCTTGAAACGTACCCCATCGAGGGCGGCAAAGATTGCCTCGATGGCTGCTCGATGCAACCGCCCGTAGCCCCCCTCGAGCACCAGGGCGAGAGGTGCAGGGCTCGCGTCCACGAGCATCCCGGTGAACACACCGTAATCAGCGGGCTCAAGGAGCATCGAGCCGAGCGGATCGCCGGCAAGCGCATCCTGGCCAGCCGAGGCCACCACGAGGTCCGGCCTGAAGCGCTGGATCGCCGGGATGAAGACCTCGCGAAAGACCAGGACGTAGTCGGCACCGGTCGAACCCACCGGAAGCGGGGCGTTGACGGTATACCCGGCGCCCGAACCGGCACCTCGCTCCTCCGGCCAGCCCGTCCCGGGAAATATCCCCGCCTGGTGAACGGAGCAGTAGAGCACCCGATCGCTCTCATAAAAGATCTCCTGCGTCCCGTTTCCGTGGTGCAGGTCCCAGTCCACGACCGCCACCCGGTCGACCTCGCGGAGCGCCCGGGCCGCCGCGACGGCGACGTTGTTGAAGAGGCAGAACCCCATCGCCCGGTCGGGGCCGGCGTGGTGCCCCGGCGGGCGGACGAGGGCGAAACAGTGCTCACCCGAGATCGCCCGCTCCGCCGCCTGCCATGCGGCCCCCGCTGCGTAAAGCGCCGTATCGAAAGAACGGGAGGTGACGTAGGTATCGGCGTCGATGTAGCAGGCCCATCCAGGAGGACATTCCCGGCAGAACGAGCGGACATACTCGATATGCCGGTGCGTGTGCACCCGGGCAAGATCGGAAAGCGCCGCTCTTTCCGGGGCGATACGCTGAACGTCCTCCGGCACCCCCGTGAGAACGGCGTCGAGACGCGCCTGAGACTCGGGGTGGCCGGGATCGTCATGGACAGAGAAGACGTCCCCCGTGATGACCGGGCATGGCATGGTTACCAGGCGGGGATGGGCAGCACCGAACATGAACCTTCCCCGCCGGGCACATCCCGAGAATATTACTGAACAAAACCCCAAAAAAAGTCTTGTTTACGAATGACAGGCACAACCGGGCTAGGAGCGGGCGCGCAATCATAAGGTATTTGAGGAGATGCCATCAACGATACTGTATCCCAAACCGGAGAGGACAGGATGCCGAGAGTATCGAATATTGAATGCTTCCACAGGAACGAGCAACTCACAATACCGGTCATCACCGTAACAGCCGTCGAGAACCTCCCGGCACCGATCGGTGAGCGTTACGCCGGGATGGCCGAATACCTGGAAGAACTGGGGGAACTCCTCTCAGATACTCCATACGTAGCCTACCACAACATGGATATGCAGCACTTCGACGTCAAGATAGGGTCTCCCGTATCGAAGAGATTGCCAGAAAAAAGGGATGTCCGCCCGGGCTCTCTACCGGAGGGAAGCATCGTCCCCTGCATCTACCGCGGCCCCTACAGGGATATGGCACCGGTGTACACGGAGATGGCGAGCCGGATAGAGGAAGAAGGGTTGACGTCTGCTGGCACCGTTCGCGAGCATTACTACAACAGGCCCGAGTATCCAGAGAGCAAACTGCTGACGATGAACGTCATGCCGGTACCATAAGCAGCAGCCATGCCCATCCATCACGCTTCAATGATGAGGGGTATGGCCGATCCCGGCCGCTACAGATGCAACCCTGCCCCCCGCGCCGGAACCCCCGGGTGCGCATTTATACATCAGACCTGTAACGGGGGTGCATGTCTCTGTCCGGCGTGATCTCCCCTTCATGCATCTACGCCTGTACCCGGTTCCGGGTAAGAAGGACGTCGCTCCTCCCACGCGGAGAGTACCTGCGCATCATGCAGATGAGCATACCCGGGGTCATCACCTATCTCAGCCGGCGGGGATACAGGCAGGAGATCGGGGATCTCTCACACGACCACACCGGCGCCCGGCTCATTGAGAAAGCGGTGAACCGCAACCTGGCACTCTCATTCCAGCATGCTATAGCGATAACTCCCGGGGATCTCAAGACCCTCTCGGGCGAATACCTCGCCCGCTGGGACATCGCAAACGTCATGGCGATCCTGCGGGGCACGGTTCACAATATACCCCGGGAACAGATCCGTGACCTCCTGATCCCGGCAGGTGAGATCGGCAGCGCACGGCTCGATCATCTCCTCACTCTCACGACCTGCGAGGGGGTGCTCGACGCCCTGCAGAGCTGGCGGCTCTACCCCATTCTCGAGGAATACTATCGGATCTGCGGGGAGAAGGGGGCGTTTGCCCGGATCGAGAACGAACTCTACCGGCAGTATTACTCCGGGCTGCTCAGCCCCGGCATAGCCCGGTGCAGCGGATGTCAGGAGTTGAACGCCTATCTCCGGTTTGAGATCGACTTCACCAACATGCGTAACCTCCTGCGGATCCACTGCGCGGAGGAGGCATGCGACATCGCGGTCATCGACCAGACCATGATCCCGGGAGGCCGCATCCCTATCGAGACCTTCCGGCGGCTCTTCGGGGCGAGGACGGAAGAGGAGTTTATCTTCACCATCCTCCAGACCACCATTGTCCCGGTTCTCACAGAGGCGATGCGCGAACTCCGGCAGGACTCGGATTTCTCGAGCACCGATGCGGCAGAACTCGTCTGGCAGCGGTGGCACCAGTACCGGCGCCCTATTCATGAGGTTGAGATAGCCGTCACCCGCATCAGGCTCCACGAACTGGATGCCCTCTCGCGGCGCCATCCTTTCTCCGTTTTGCCGGTGCTCGCCTACCTCGAACGGAAAAAATACGAGGTCGCAAACCTCCGGGCTATCGCACGAGGAAAAGCGTTCGGTCTCGCACCCGAACGGATATGGCAGTATATCGTCCTGTAAAGGAGAGATCATGGCATCCGAAGAGATCAAACCCACAAGGTCCGGACTGTTGCTTGTCCGGCGGCGTCTGGCGCTTGCTGAGCGGGTGCACCGGCTCCTATCGATGAAACTCGACGGCATGATGCTCGAGTTGATCAAACTCGCTGAACGGGCTGCACAGGAGCGCAGGATTCTCGAAGAGAAGTATACCGGGGCGCAGGAGATGGCGGCAATCGCCGCCATGATGGAAGGGGCGACAGGGGTGCTCCTGGCTGCGCTCTCGGTGGAGACCAACCCTACCTATACCGCCGGGCACAGGAACATCTTCGGGGTGCGGTTGCCGGAACTCGAACCGGTGATGGTGAAAAAAACCCTCAACCAGCGAGGATATGGCATCCTCGGGACATCATCGGTCATCGACGACACGGCCGACGCCTATGAGGACCTTCTTGAAGCGATCATAACGGCTGCCGAACTTGAAGGAGGAGTCAGGCAGCTCCTCGACGATATCGAGAAGACCCGGCGGAGGGTGAACGCGCTTGAGTTCAAGGTCATCCCTGAACTCACGGAACTGCGCCGGTTCATCGAGCGGCAGCGCGACGAGATGGAGCGCCAGGAGGCGGTGCGGCTCCGGCGCATCAAGAAGATAAAGGCGAAGAGGGAAACCGGGTTTTGATGGACGACGTCAGCCCACCGTTCGGGCTCGGGTGGAGATCGTTTGGGTCACGTGATGCCTTCCTGTGGAGCGGGGGCAGTGCGTGGCGATATTCCCTGGAAAACTGTGTCCCGAGCATACATCTTTTTCCAGGCATTTCCCCGTGCAGTGGACTATGAGACGCCATGGGGGAGGAAGGCCGGTCTTCACCCAAGAGATGGACAGCCCGGGGGCTCCCGCGGCACAACAACCGGATAAAAATAAGGTGAGATGCTCTCCCGCTAACAAGCGCCTTCCCGCTGTCGGGTGAAGCTCACAATAGCGGCATCCACAATTACGCCGAGAGCATCCACACCGAAGGTCTCGGAAGAGAGGACGATATCATATGGCGAGAGGTCATCGATCTCGATACCGTAATAGTTCCGGTAGCGGGTCGATTCCGAGCGCTGCCGGTTCTCGGTATAGGCGTGGGCTCCCTCCTCATCCATACCATCACGCCCTGCGATGCGCCTCGCCCGGCAGGATAACGATGCAGAGAGCCAGATACGGAGATCGGCATTCGCGACCATTCTGCCCGAGAGTCTTCCTTCGACGATGATGTTTTTGGCGGCCTCGCCGATCTCTTTTTGCCGGGCATCGATCATCCGATCGACGGAAGGATCGTTCTCTGCAAACTTCCCGAACTCGGCGAGTTCCATGCCGTGCTCCTTTGCAAGCTGGCGAAATACTTCTCCGGCGGATATGAGGTCGAGTCCGTGCTTTTCGGCAAGGTAGCGGGCAAGCGACGTGGTGCCGCTTCCCGGCGGGCCGCTGATGGTGATCCGCATCAGAGCCCTCCGATGTTGAGCGACTTCCGGATAACCTGGCTGACGGTCAGCGAGCAGATCATATACCACAGGATCCAGGCAGGAACGATCCAGAAGGCAGAACTCGTGAGGCCAACCGCACCGATGAAGGGCAGCACGATGCCGCTTGTAAGGGTAATATCGGTTCCGACCACCGGGAGGCGAAGCAGAAGCCAGAAGAAGATCGGCACGGAGAGTATGAGGATGATTGCCATCGGCGTAAATTGCTGCCGGGAGATCTCAAGCTGATCCTGCATCATCCGCTCCTGTTTCCCCTGGAGTTTCTTGATCCTCTTCTCATCCCCGGAGAGCTGGGCCTCCCTGAACTCCTTCTGAAAAACCTTCATCTTCGCCTGCGTCTCCTGCATCTTCTCGTAGTCGATGGTATACTTCTGGACAAGCGACGAGTAGAGACCCGTGATGCTTGAGAGGATCAGGATCATGACGAAGAACGGCACCCCGAATATATCAATGAAAGGGCCCAGCACTACGTTCATGGCCTGGCCGACCGTCACCCGTATCCCCTCGATGCTGTACGAGAGCATCACGAGCATGGTGAAGAGGAGAGCGATCGTTGGACCGTGCTTCTTCAGGTCTACCATACCGGGTTACCTCAGCACGCTCACCAGATCGTCGATGCCCTGTTCGAGCAGGAAATTCTCGTTCCGGACAATCCTGACGGTACAACCGGAGTACATCGCATATGCCGCACTGACCGCGCGGTTGAACTCCTGGTGTTCGGCGATCGCGCGGGATCCCTCCATGTCGCGGGTTCTTGAGGCGTCGCTGAGCCGGCGCATCAGAATCTGGTCGGGATCGGTCTCCACCAGCACAACGATATCGGGCATCAACTCGCGGAGCACCCATTCAGGCAGTCCTGCAAGGAACCCCGCAGGAGTCTTGACACTGCTGTGGGTATCGACGATGATGTTTGCATCTCCACTCATGGCGGCGATTCCCGATGCTGCCGCCTGTTGAAGGCGTTTCTGGACGGCTTTATCGAGCCGGCGCATCTCGTCGCGATCCGCGGCCAGGTTCTCTTTTTGGGCCACCTCAAACATGAACGTGCCGAAGTTAACGGCTTTATACGCGATGTCTTCGGCTGCCAGCCTCTCCATCGCGCCATTGATGACGGTGGTCTTTCCGACGCCAGGAACCCCTGTCACAACAACTTTCTTTCCCAACTCTATCACTTCCGTTAGGGTAGCATTTACTGTTAAATAAATCCGTGCCCGGAAGGGTAATGCCTTTCGGAATCCTACCGCAGCAGGACGACCGCATACAGAAAACGGATGGGGAATAGTTCAGAGGAAAGAGGAAGAAGAGAAGGTGCCCGACGCACCACCATACGGCTCACTCTTTCCCGAAGAATCCCCGCATGAAGGGATACATCTCCATGATCTGCTGGCTTGCAATCTCTTCATAGAGACGGTAGGTGATACTCACCGCAAGCAGTAGACCCGTTCCCCCGACCGCGCCTACCACACCGAAGAGGTTTGCGACGACCGAGAGAAGACCGATGAAGACACCGCCGATGACGGTGATCCGCGGGATGTAGCGATCGAGATACTTCTCAAGCACCTGGACGTTCCGCCGGTAGCCCGGGATCTGCATCCCGCTCCTCTGGATCTGCCTGGCCACGTCTTTTGAGTCGAGACCCGCCGTCTTCACCCAGAAGAGCGCGAAGATTGCGCCCCCGACCACCATGACGGTGACGTCGATACCCATCCGGAGAAGGATCTCCCATGGTGCATGCCCGAGCTCAGAGAGCCACCACATCCAGTCCTGCGGCTGGTTGATGGGGGCGATATACCACATCAGGCCGCTGACTGGTGTCTGCCCCTGGAACTCACCGAAGATCGTTATCCCGGCGTTTGAGAGGAGCATCCCGATCATCTGGATGTTCGCCTGCAGGACCCGGACAAGGATCATGGGGAGAACACTCGCGTAGATGAGCTTCACCGGGAACCGCGCCCGCGCACCACGAACGGCGGTATGTGCAAGCGGGATCTCGATACGAGTCGATTCCACGTAGACGATGACCACGAAGATGGCGATCGTCGTTATGAGGGCGAGCAGATCCGTCCCGAAGTACTCAAGGAAGTTCGCTCCCGAGGTTCCTATCGCAAAGAGCCGCGGGAAGAACCCGATCGGGAAGGGATCGACACCCGTCTGCCAGTTCAGGAAACCGTTTACAAGCCCCTGCGAGACCCCTGCAACGATGAAGAGCCCCACGCCTGAGCCGACACCCCATTTGGTGACGACCTCATCCATCAACACGATCAGGAGACCGCCAAGGCAGACCTGGAAGAAGATGATGAGCGAGACCGCGAACGTATTGCCACCGAAGAACTGCGCGGCTACCACCGGGTCGGGCAGCATCATCCCGCTCGCGACCATGGGGAACGCTTCGATGATGATCATCACGAAGATGAGCAACTTCTGCAGGCCCATATACATGACCTGCCCGCGAGTTTCGCTGGTATCGATCTGCAGGAGTCCGGCACCCTTGAGCAGCTGCAGCACGATCGACGCGGTGACGATCGGCCCGATACCAAGATGCAGGAGCGAACCGCTCGCACCGGCAAGCAGTGCGCGGTACATTCCAAAAATATCCTGCGACTGCGCAGAGAGTCCAAAGATATCGATGTTAGTCAATGTGAAGTAGAGAAGCAGGATGGCAAGCGTCCACATAA
>JAAZGM010000207.1 GCA_012511245.1 Methanomicrobiales archaeon
GCCTGATACTCTTCTTCAGTTTCCCTGATGTTTTTCAGGACATCGATCTTCATCAAACCCTCCTTCTCACGGCTCATGAATAATTGATGAAAATAAGCATATATTTATTGTTGTTTGTCCGCTGAGGTTTTCTCTGCATTTAGATACCTCACTGCCACTCCATAAGGCAGGTTTCGTAGTGCAACTCCGCCGGGAACCCCGGCAAGCAAAAGCCCGGCAAGCTCCGCTGACGAGCAGAGGAGATGCTGTTCAGGGTGAGTCCCCCGGCGTATATCGCAGGAAAGATGGATCTCCGGAGCAACCGAGACGACCATAGAGAGCCGTCTCGATCCGGGATGATCCTTTCCGAGGACAACGAGCGGGACATGGTAGCGCCGGACCAGCTCGAGCATCATCCGCGCCTGCTCGACATGACCGCCTTCCGGCATCGAGACGGCGATGAGATCATCGGGGTCGACGGCAAGGCAGTATTCGTCGTCGGGCGTCTCGATGCAGAGAGGGAACCGGGAACCGGCTTTCGCAGCGAGCAGAAAAGAGCGTTCTCCCTGAAGAAGGAGAACCTCGTCACCGAGGGGTACGGTCGTCACGTCCGGCCCGGCGGGGGAACTCGTCTCTTCAGGCTTCTTCGACATCTTCCGACTGGCAGCTCGGGCACATGGGCCGCTTCCCGAGGCCTTTGAACCGTTCACCGCACTCTCTGCAGCGGTAATTCTTGCCCTTCACCCGCTCACCATCAAACTCGATATCGACAGGTCCACCGACTGTACACATCTGATATCACCAGGAGAGAGGTGGAAGGCAAAGAATAAAACCCTATCGGGGCTAAAATGCCGCGAAGAGGGAGACAAACAGGGTTTTGTAGGGCAATGGCTCCCTCAGAGGAGGATGGTGAAGACCACAAGAGCGATGATGAGCATCACAGCCGCGTGCTTGACCCCTGCCCGGAGCGATGCCTCCCCCATCTGCCCGGCGATCAGGCCGGAGAAGAGTGCCTGGATGAGGCAGGCGTGGTAGAGGAGAAGCCTGAACGTCGTGACTGAGGTATCCCCGAGGGAGACGGGATCGGTCACCATGCCGCCGGGAGAGAGAGTGTTGACATCGGCAAGCACGGAGAGGAACTGGGTATCGATGACGGCCACGACGAAGAGGAAGACGATGAAGACCAGGTAGACGATGGCGGTGTAGATGAACATCTCACCTCCCCTCTCACGCTTGAGATTTTCCGAGATCGCCGCATCACGGGCTGCTATAGAGAGCACCTCACCGATATCCCCGGTCATCCGGCTCGCGGTCGTGATCAGGGTGATCGACCGGGCGATGGTGGGGGTGCGTATCCGCTCCTCGAACCGGACGAGGGCGTCCTGGACGTTTGCACCCCACTCAATGTCGCGCCCGACCTTCTTGATCTCATACGTCAATACCCCGAGGTCGGCCCTGACAAGGATCTCGATCGCCTGCGCAAGCGTCAGGCCGACCTGATTTATCCCGGAGAGACGGTTCAGGAACTCAGGGATGCTCGCCTCAATCGCCATCACCTTGCTCCGCCAGAACTGGTGGAAGACCCCGAAGGGGATGAGGAGGATCAGCAGCGCCACGATAAGGTGATCGTCCAGGACATCGACGAGGATCTCGGGGTCGGCGTAGGCTGGAGTCGCGAGAAAGACGAAGAGGATGTATGCAAGCGCAACCGGCACCGTCACGTACAACGTCCGGTTCGGTTCGATGAGGAACGTCTCGAGGGGGCGGCGCAGGAATGCCCGGATGTGCCTGACCCTGTCGTAGTGGTTGAGCTGCTGGACCAGTAACTCTTCGCCGGCCCGTTCTTCGGTGCGGACATCGCTAAACTCGCGGAGCCATTTCATCTCGGTGTAGCGTTCGACCGTCTCGGTCTTGATCGAGATGGTGTCGATGGCAAGGATGAAGAAGAGCGAACCGACGGGGATGAGGAGATAGATGACGATCGCAAGCTGCAAAACCGGCGCACTGCTCATGAAACCCATGACGAGCATGACGATGATGATGAAGAGCGGACCGGCGACAAAGAGCGTCACATACCCCTCAGCCATCAGTTGCAGCGTAGAGAGGAACGTCTTCTGCTCGAACCGGGCATCCTCCTGGTACACCCGCACCCGTGTTTCAAGGAACCCGAGCACATCTCCCCCGCTCTCGACAACGGAGACGAGATCCTGGATGAACTCCGCAAGTTTCTCCGAAGGGGTCGTCTCCTGCAGGTGCCGGAGCGCCGTTATCTGGTCATACCCAAAGTAATCGGTATCACGGACGACCCGTCGGAACTCATGGGCGACTTCACCATAGACTGCCGCACTCTCGCCGATTGCACGAAAGATCGGGACAATCTGTGCTCCGCCCCGCCGCATGGCATACATATAGGAGACAGCGCTGTGGAGCACCAGATTGATCCGGGCCTCCCGGTTCTTCTTCTGGATAGATGGGTAGCGCAAGAAGAGGATGTAGACGATATACGCGGAGATGACGAAGATAACAACACATATGGCGAACCGGATAGCCATAATCGAGGCATCCGTCATCACGAACTCAGGAAATCGGAAGGCAAAGACGTTATAGACGCTGATGCTCAGCGCCGGGGACGGGAAGAAGCGCAGCACGAAGTATCCCAGTATTGCACAAAAAAGACCAAAAAGCCCTGAAACGAGGTAGGTGCGCAGCAGGTACCGCTCGAGTGTCGTCCCCATGTTCGCCGCGATCAGGTCGGCACGAAGGTTGCGGTATCCCACGGGGTTGCGCTCCACACTCCGGCGGATGAGATGGTGGAGTGATACGCACCAGGACGGCATCAGCGGATCAACTCGCGGAGGCTATCAAGAGAGGCGAGCACCCGGTCCGGCTCAATCGCGTAGATCTGGATGAGCCGGGCGACAGCCCGGTAATCCCTGATCCCCTGTTCAAGCATCGCAAGGAGGATCTTTCGCCGGACTTGCAACTCTTCCTCGAACTGGTTCCGGCTCCAGCCGCGGTAATCCATGATCCCGGAAAAGATCCGGGATCGGCCGGAGTAGGCGAAGGTATCGTCCACAGGATCGTACTCGAAGACCGTGTTCACCTGGAGGTTGCCGGTGAGTGAGTCGATCCCGACGATCTCGACGATCTCCCGGCACCGCCTCACGCGGTCGCGCCCCCGGTAGGTGAGCGCCTGAACCGATATCACGTCCAGCGCCTGGAGCATATTTCGCGGCACATTGAGCGGTTCGCTCCCCAGACGGTGGATCGCCGCATCGACACCGCTCGCGTGCATGGTAGAGAACGTCGTGTGCCCGGTATTCATCGCCTGGAAGAGTGTCTGGGCTTCGCTCCCCCTGACCTCACCGACCAGGATGTATTCGGGACGCTGCCGCATCGCAGCCTTGAGGAGGGAGAACATCCCGATGGTGGCGCCGGAGACCTCGGAGATCGTCTCGCGCGTGACGCTTGCAACCCAGTTCTCGTGGTAGAGCGTGATCTCCCGGGTATCCTCGATGGAGACGATCTTTGCAAGCGGGGGAATGAAGAGGGCGACAGCGTTCAGCGATGTGGTCTTTCCCGATGCCGTGCCGCCGACGAAGAGCATGCTTTTGTTGTTCTCGATCGCCATCCAGAAGTAGACGAGCTGATCGACGTCGAAGGTGTTCGACTCGATCAGTTCTACAGGTGTGAACGGTGCTTCACGGAACTTCCGGATCGTGAACGATGTGCCGCGAGGGGTGATCTCATCACCGAACGTGAGCTGCAACCGTGAGCCGTCAGGAAGGGTCGCATCGACGAGGGGGCTCCCGATGGAGACATGTTTTCCCGAGCGCTGTGCGAGCGTGATGGCAAGCGAGTTCAGGGCAGGTTCGTCAAACCGGATCGTTGTCCGGATGTTATGGTATTTCCGGTGGTACAGGAAGAGCGGGATCTGGACACCGTCACAGGATATATCTTCGATCCAGGGATCTTTCATCAGTCCATCGATACGCGACCACCCAAGGAAGTTGCGTTCGAGATAGTAACGGAGCCGGAAGATCGAGGTGTCGGTGAGAGTGAGCCCATACTCATGAAATAACCCCTGCGCCTTCCCGGAGAGGACCTCACGGCGGTCGGCGGTAAGGTCATGATCATCAAGGATCAGGATGTCGCGGAGATCCTCAAAGAGTCGTTCCAGGAGTTCGTACTCAAACTTTGAGAGCACCGGTTCGAAGAGGAAGTACTCAGCCAGATTGGTCTGCGTGTTCCGGGCGATGACGGTCAGTGCAAGACCTTCAGTGACCCAGTATCGCTCAAGTTCTTCATAAGCCGGGGGAAGAGTCACGTCCACGAGGTGGCCATGCACCGCAGGGTCATACCCCTCCGGGTCCCTGCCGGTCTTTCGGAAACAGAGGATCCGGTTCAGGAGAGGGGCCAGAGCAGAACGATCTCCTTCCTGTGCAGCTGCGCTCTCATCGGAGATACGCTCATACTCCCTCCCTTCATCATGCGATTCCCGGTGGTTACTCTGCATACTCTCGTCTAACCCCCACTCGCTGAACCCGGGAGCGCCGGCGGCAGACAGGGCTCCTGAGACAGCTTGCAATACTAGGTTGTGGGGAGGAGGATATTTATAAATCTGTGTTTTCTTCGCGGAAGATGTCGCCAATAGCCGTAACTTCCCTGAAAATCAGATCGAACCAGAACACTTTAATCGTTCCCTTCATATATGAGATATATCTATGCACGACCGCCTCCAGATACGGATGCCAACGGGCATCGCTTCACTTGACCCAGTTCTGGAAGGGGGCGTTCCACCGGGATCGGCGGTACTGCTCCTCGGTGAACACGGGGCTGGAAATGTTGAGTTTGCACAGTCCTCACTCATGCATCTCTCCCAGTTGAAACAGAGCGGAACAACCAGAAAACAGATCCAGCTCCCGGCCACCATGTCCTATGTGACATTTACCCGGATGCGGGAGGATGTCCTGAAGGAGATGGCGCTCTCGTTCAACCCGGCCCTCTACGAGCAGCTCGGCGAGGAGATCATCTTCCACGACCTCTCGGAGCTGTACTTTGATGCAAGCATCGTCCCGCCGGACTGGTATTGTACGGGAAGCATCATCGAGCGGTTACAGAGGAAGCAGCGCAGGGAGAACAGTGATATCCTCTCAGAACTCGCCAGAGTGCTCGGCGAGATCCCGGAAAACAGCCTGGTCATCCTGGATTCGCTGACCGATGTCGCGCCCTCGCTTATGCAAGGAACCCAATGGAATGCGTTCATCGCTTTCCTGCGCGGGTTGCAGCAGATGACAAAACGCCGGAGCACCACCATCTACCTGCTGCTCACATCCGGCATCCTGGACAGGTCACGGGAGCTTGAGATCGCTGATTGTGTCGATGCCACGATCCTCTTTGGATGGGAGGATATGGGTGCGCAGCGCCGGCAGAGGGTCATGTATTTCGAACGGTTTCGTGGCGTGATGCCCCGTCTTGAGGAGAAGAATCTGGTGAAGTTCGCCATCTCGGTCTCAGCAGCGGAGGGGCTTGAGGTGCGTAACATCAGGATGGTGGTATGATGGCGGGCAGGGTGAAGTTCGGGATCGTGGGCCTGGATGTGATGCTCGCGGGCGGTCTCCTCGACCGGAGCATCTGCACAATAATCGGCGCTTACGGCACCGGGAAGACGACGTTCGCCCTCCAGTTCGCCTATGAGGGGCTCCAGCAAGGCGAGAGAGTGATCTACATCAGCCTCAAGGAGCGGGAGGAGATACTCCAGGCCACGATGGCACAGAAAGGGTGGAAGACAGAGGATTTTGGCGATCGGTTCTCCCTTCTCCGACTGGATCCGACCGATTTCAACCTTGCTATCAGCAGCATCAAGAGCGAACTTCCCGCCCTCATCAGGAGCACAGGGGCGACAAGGGTGATCATCGATCCGATATCCCTCTTCGAGGGGATCTTTGTGGATGAGTCCGTCCGGCGCCGGGAGATGTTCAGGCTCACAGAGGTGATGCGGGACGAGAACTGTACGCTCCTGCTGACGAGCGAGGGGGGGTCGGTAAACCGGGATGGGAGCACGCATGGTCTCGTGGAGTGCCTCTCGGATACGGTGATCCTCCTGCGTTACGTTCGCTCTCCGGGATTCACCGAGGTGCATCTGACCATTGAAGTCGCAAAAATGCGCCGTTCGGCTCATTCCCGGGAGATAAAACCGTTTGATATCCTCCAGGACGAGATCGTGGTATACTCAGAAGCAAGCCTGTTTTAACGGTGCAGAGACAGTACCTGCACCACATTTTGAGAGAAGCGGTGCAAGAAATGGTGTACCGCCACTCCATGAACCCATACCCGCCCACCCGTTACGGGTTCACTTCGCATGAGTTGACAGAAGCCCGCCAGACGATCAGAAGGGGTTGATAGGACCCCTTAGATCGTGATCCCGATGAGGTGGAGCAGGACAAGAATCAGCGCACCGGGAAGCCCGCCGAGGGCGCATATGAGGATCGTCACCAGATTGATCTGGATATCGGGAGCGCTGAACCATGCGAGAACGCTGAAGTAATTCAGGAGCCAGAGCGTGATGAGTCCGGCCACGGCGTTGATGACAAGCGTCATGGCCTTCTTCATGAAGTAGTAGACTGTCGCGGCTATCGCGACCGCGAGAAGGATGGCAAGGATCTCTCCCATCATCTATTTACCAATGATCTGCTGGTTATTTAATCGTATTGATGGAATCATCAGCCGCCCTATGCGTCTTGAGTCATTTCCAAGTCCGCCAGTGCCTGCAAGCATCTCAAAGACATTCCCCGAGAGCATCGCTGTCCGGATAGGTTCGACCTGCGCTCCGTCCTCCATCCAGAAGGGATTTGAGATCTCAACGGAGAAATCACCGGAGAAGGGGTTTGCGGTATGGGCACCCACGACGTCGTGAACCCAGATCGCCCGCTCATCGCCGGGTTCCTTCACGCGAGGGCCGTCGATGAAGAGGTTGTGGAAACCGATGCCAGTCCCTCCGCTCCCGGAACGGACAGCACTCCCCGTGCTCTCTTCACCGTAGCGATAGCCCGTCTTGAGATCGTAGGCGAACTGCCGGAGCACACCGTCTTCCACGAAGGCCAGGCGGTGGGTCGGGGTTCCTTCCGCATCGAAGGCCGCACTTCCAGGGCCTGGTGCAAACGGATCGTCGTAGACGGAAAAGTGCTCATCAAAGACCTGTTCACCGATTTTATCAGCAAGGAACGACCGGCCGGCCTTCACGTTCCGTCCGGAGAGGGCGGGGAGAAGGACATGGCCGACGAGGCTTGCCGCAGCGATCGGGGAGAGGACGACGTCATAGCGCCCGGTCTCGATATCGCGCCCGCCAATGGATCGCGCGGCAAGCGAGGCGGCCTGCTCGCCGACCGACCGCGCATCGATATCGGCGATGAACGGGGAGGCGTCGAACTCATAACCTGTGGATTGTTCCTGGATCGCTTCAAGAGAGACCGAGGCCGATGTCCGCTCCATGTCGTAGAAGAGGCCGTTTGAGTTTGCGATCCCCATATATAGCCGGGAGAGGGCTGCACCCCCGCCGACAACCGTAACCGGGTGCTCTGCTGCGCCGGCAAGGAGATCGCTGACCATCCTCGCCGTATCCTCCACTGCGACAACGAGATTCTCATCGGCCGCGGAGGGTGAACCCGCGAGATCAGCCGGTTTCGGGAGACCACCCCATTGTTGCGGGGTGGCGAGGCGGCTGCTCGCGAGCGCCGCATCCAGACATTCCTTCCACCGGCCAGGATCGCCGGTGCTCGATACCCCTATCCGCCCTCCATGGATAACCCGGACGGTCATGCTCCATGATCCGGACTCCTCTGCAACACCGATGACACCCTTCTTGATCTCGGCGTTGACGCTCTGCCCCCGGGCATAGGAGACCTCGACCTCGTCCGCCCGGCGTTCACCCTCCCGGAATATCTTCTCGATCAGATCATCGCAGTTCATTCGCCACGCCCCCCGATGGTTGCATCTTCAAGCAGGATATGGGGTGCGCCGTCGCTGACCGGGACACTCTGCCCGCCCTTGCCGCAGTAGCCGGGACTCATCCGCCGATCGTTTCCTATGAGGGATATATTATGGAGGGTCGAGAGGATCTCGCCCGAGAGCGAGACGTCCCTGACCATACCGGCTGTCTCACCGCCTTCGATGAGGTAGCCGTACTCCGCGTTGAACTGGAAGACGCCCCGACCGGGGTCGACCTGCCCGCCCCGTGACCCGATGAGAAGGATGCCGTCCCGGCACTCAGAGAGGATCTCATCGTAGGCGGCATCGCCGTTCTCGATGAAGGTGTTGCTCATCCGGACGATCGGCGCCGCCCCGTGCTCGGCGCGGGCATGCCCGGGAAGACCGTCCCCGACCGCTGCAAGGGTCTCGCGGTTGTGGAGGTAGGCGGTGAGGATTCCGTCACGGATGATCTCCGTCCGTTGTACGGCCACACCCTCGGCATCCACAGGGATGAACCCAAACTCAGGAAGGGTTGGATCGTCGACGATCACGAGCCCTTTGCATCCGATCTGTTCGCCGATCCTTCCTCCAAGAACCGATGCCCCCTCGCGGACAAGGTCGCCCTCGCTCGCGTGGCCGACCGCTTCGTGGGTGAAGACGCCTGCAAGCTCCGGATCGAGCACTGCCTGCCGTTTCCCGCCCTTCGGGAGTTTTGCGTCAAGGAGTGAGACCGCCACCTCGCCCGCCTTCCGGCCAAGATCCTGTTTATCGCGGAGGTTGAACCCGGTCGTGGTATGGTCGCGCTCGCTCCCCATCTGCATCATACCGCCCCGGGAGGCTATTGCAAGGACGGAGAACCCGGAACGGACGGCCTCGTAAGAGAACTCGTTCCCGCTCGAGTCCAGGAACCGGACAGAGTCGATCCACTCGGTATAGTGCGCCCGGGTGTTTGCAACCTCCGGGACCCGCGCCGCATCCTCGATCCCGGCAAGCAGCCGGGTCTTCTCCTCGAGATCGACACCCCGGGGATCTTCCCTGAGAGGTGGGACGGAGAGGATGCCGCGCGGCGCATCGGCAAGATCGAGGTGATCCGCCGTGACAGCCGCAAGGCGCGATGCTGCCTCGACGAGGCGTTCGACCTCATGTCTTGAATCGATATCGACGTGATCGCAGGTGAGGATGCCCCAGCCTTTCGGCCCGAGCACCCGGACAACGGTCTTGTCAAAAAATGAAGTGCCTGCAGACTCAACCACCCCGTTGTCGATATCGACCAGGGTGACTTCGCCCTGCACGCACCGTATATCGTAGTAGCGTGCTTCAACCATAGGCTATCATAC